>CAZXJW010000396.1:0-2843 GCA_964641005.1 uncultured Rhodocyclaceae bacterium | reverse complement strand
ATGCGATCTCGCCCAGCTACGACTTCTTCCTCTACTACTTCACGCTGGTCATGACCCCGATGACGCTGCTGTGCGGGGTGTTCTTCCCGGTGACGCAGCTGCCGGCGGCCATCCAGTCCGTGTCCCAGGCACTGCCGCTCTTCCACGCCATCGCCCTGGTGCGGCCGCTGGTGAAGGGCGAGGTGCCGGCAGACATTGCGCTGCACCTCGCGGTGCTCGCGGGCTACGCCCTGGCCGGCTTCTACGTGGCCCTGGTCCTCACGCGCCGGCGGCTGCTGGTCTAGCGAGGGTGCCGGAAGCGGCGGGCCGGGCGGCGCGTGCGCTACACTGCCCCGGTCCTTCATCGCGCCGCCGCCATGCTCGTCGTCAAGGCCCTGCACATCGTCTTCGTCACCTCATGGTTCGCGGGGCTGTTCTACCTGCCGCGCATCTTCGTGAACCTCGCCATGGAAGGCGACGGTCCCGCGCGCGAACGGCTGCTGCTCATGGCGCGCAAGCTCTACCGGTTCATGACCATCCTCGCGGTCCCCGCGCTGGCCTTCGGCCTTTGGCTGTGGCTGGGCTACGGCATCGGCGGCGGATGGATGCACGCCAAGCTGGCGCTCGTGGTGGTGCTGCTGGCCTATCACCACCTGTGCGGACGGATGCTGCGCGGCTTCGCCGCCGGGGCGGACCGCCGCTCCCACGTCTGGTACCGCTGGTTCAACGAACTGCCGGTGCTGGTGCTGCTGGCGGTGGTGTTCCTGGTGGTGCTCAAGCCCTTCTGATCGCGGCCATGCGTGCCGCGCGACTCGCCCGGCTGCCGAGCACCGCGCGGGTCGCGGCTGCGGCGCTGTTCGTGGCTGTGGCCCTGGCCCTCGGCGGCGCGCGCGCCGAGCAGGGTTCCCATGCGCGCGTGCTGCTCCAGACCAGCCTGGTGGCCGGGCTCGCGCACCACGAGGCAAAGGCCGTATGGCCCGAACTCGCCGTGGGCGACGGACTCGAGCTCGTGCGCGAGGGCGACAATCCCCACGACCCCCAGGCCGTCCGGGTGGACTGGCGCGGACGGGTGCTGGGCTACCTGCCGCGTGCCGACAACGCCGACGTGGCACGCCAGCTCGACCGCGGCCAGCGCCTCCAGGCGCAGATCGTCGAGCTGGCCCGCTACCGCAACCACCAGCGCAAGCTCGGGGTCCGGATCTACGCCGAAATTCCCACCCGGCCGACACCGGCGACCGGGCGATAATCGGCCCATGGCCGATCGACCGATCCTGCGCGCGCCCGCGCGCCCCCCCGCCGGCGAAAGTCCAGCCGAACCGAAGCCCGGCGCCGCGAAGTCGAAGGGGGCGTTCCCCCGCCGAGCCGCGGCGGCCGCGCGCGCCGCGCCGGCGAAGGGCTCGCCCAAGGGCGCGCCCGCAGCCGGCCCCCACCCCGCCGCGGCGTCCTCGCCCGCCGTGGCGCAGTCGCCTCCTCCCGTGCGCGCACCTCGTCCCGGACGCGGACCCCGCGTGGAGCGCCCGGTGGCCCCGGTGTTCTTCGCGCCCTGTCCCGCGGGCCTCGAGGAGGCGCTCGCCGCCGAGCTCGCCGAACTGGGCGTCGCCGGCGTCGCGCGCGGCTCCGGTGGTGTGCATTTCGAAGGCGGCTGGGAAGCCTGCTACCGCGCCAACCTCGAGAGCCGCATCGCCAGCCGCGTGCTGTGGCGCGTGGGCCACGCGCGCTACCGCGACGAGAACGACGTGTTCGCCGCCGCCCTGGCCCTGGACTGGCCCGGCTGGTTCGCCGTGGACCTCACCATCCGCGTGCAGGTCACGGCGGTTCGCAGCCCGCTGAAGAGCCTGGAGTTCGCCACGCTACGCATCAAGGACGCCATCTGCGACCGTTTCCGCGCCGCGGTGGGCCGCCGGCCCTACGTGGACACCTCGCGGCCGGGCATGCGCATCCACGCCTTCCTCACCGCGGAGGAGGTCACCTTCTACCTCGACACCTCGGGCGAGGCGCTGTTCAAGCGCGGCTGGCGCAAGCGCACCGTGGAGGCCCCGCTGCGCGAGAACCTTGCCGCCGGCATCCTGCGGCTGGCGGGCTGGACGCCCGGCACGACGCTGCTCGACCCCATGTGCGGCAGCGGCACCTTCCTGGTGGAGGCGGCGCAGATCGCCGCGGGGATCCCGCCGGGGGCCGGGCGCGGCTTCGCCTTCGAGCACCTGTCGGCCTTCCAGCCCGCGCTGTGGGAATCGGTGCGCGCGAGCGTGCGCGCACCCGCCGACGTGGCGCAGGCGCCCATCGTGGGCGCCGACAGCGACGGGGCCGCGGTGGCCATGGCGCGTGCCAACTGCATCGACGCGGGCGTGGCCGACCGGGTGCAGCTGCACCGCGCCGAGTTCCTCTCCTTCGAGCCGCCCGCGCCCCCTGGCCTGCTGGTGAGCAATCCGCCCTACGGCGTGCGGGTGGGCGAGCTCGAGGCCCTGGCTGCCGCCTACCCAGCCTGGGGCGATCGCCTCAAGCAGCGCTACGCGGGGTGGCGAGCTTGCTTCATCTCCGCCGACATGGAGCTCGCCAGGCGCATCGGCCTGAAGGCGCGACGTCGCACGCCGCTCTTCAACGGCGCGCTCGAGTGCCGTCTGTTCGAGTACGAGCTCGTGGAGGGTTCGCTGCGGCCTGCACCGCGGGAGTGAGCGGCGTGGGTTCCCCCGTGCTGTTCGACCTCGCGCCCGTCGCGGCCGACTTCGCCCGGGAGGTGCGCGAGGGCCTCGGCGCGCGCCCGAAGCGCCTGAGCCCGAAGTGGTTCTATGACGAGCTCGGCTCGCGCCTGTTCGAGGCCATCTGCGCCCTGCCCGAGTACTACCCCACCCGCACCGAGCTGTCGC
>CAZXJW010000395.1:0-2843 GCA_964641005.1 uncultured Rhodocyclaceae bacterium | reverse complement strand
GGCGATGTCCAGCGGCCCGTGCCCCATGTGGTCGAACTGGCGGTCCTGGCGCTTGAGGTCGTCGTAGATCAGCTCGCGCTGCTCGGCCTCGCGCCCGATGAGGTAGGGCGCCAGCATCAGCGTCTGGCCCAGCGCGGAGGCCGAGGCCACCCAGTGGGTCACGTACTCGCCGCGAAGGCCGTCGGCGGTCTCGATGACGACCGCATACTTGGTGAACCGGGTTTTCGCGCCCTTCGAGTAGGCGATGGCGCCAACGCCGCCGCCGCGCACCTGGCCGAGATTGTGGCCGTCGTAGCCGAACACGTGCACTTCGACGTTGCTGATGCGGCTCATTGTGTTCCTCCCCCTGACTGGAGGAAGCATAGCAAGGGGGCCGGTCGCCTTCATGGCATCCCCGCTTCCGGTCGCGGCGCCGGTAACATCGACGCCATGACCCGTACCGCCAGACGCGCGCTGTCGTGCGCCATCGCCCTGCTGACGGGGATGGCGGGCGCCCGGCCGGCCGGGGCCGACGATGCCCTCGAGACGCCCCCGGTCACCGTCCGCGCCGACTCCACCTCCGCATTCCAGCGGCGCGCCGCGGAAATGCAGCACGGCATCTACCGGTCCACCCTGTCCCGCGCCACGGCCGTGATCACCCGCGCCGAAGCCGGGCACTGCACGGACCTCGCCCGGCTCCGCGCCCCGCGCTACCGCGAGATCCTCGCCTCCGCCCTGGGCGAGGCCGGCAAGGCGGACTCGGTGGCGGCTGACCACCCGGCGCGGGCCGCCGCCCTGTACCGGCGCGCCGAGCGCATCGCGGGCGGCGTGGTGGCCGGCGCCTCCGCCATCGGCTGCGAGGCGGAGGGGTGAGCGCGCCCGCCGTCCCTGGGCGCGTGCCCGCGGGTGTCCTCGCCGGCTTCGTTGCCGCCATGGTGCTGGTGATCGCTGCGTCCAACGTCCTGGTCCAGCACCCCATCAACGACTGGCTCACCTGGGGTGCGCTCACCTACCCCTTCGCCTTCCTCGTCACCGACCTCGCCAACCGCTTCCACGGGCCCGCGTTCGCGCGCCGCGTGGTGTGGGCGGGCTTCGTCATCGCCGTGGCGGCCTCGGCCTGGCTGGCGACCCCGCGCATCGCCGTGGCTTCGGGAACGGCATTCCTGCTGGCCGAACTGGTGGACGTGCGCATCTTCGACCGGCTGCGACGCGAGGCGTGGTGGAAGCCGCCGCTCGTCTCGACGCTCGTGGGCTCGGTGCTGGACACGGCGGTGTTCTTCTCCGTGGCCTTCGCGGGCACGGACATGCCCTGGGTCACGCTGGCGCTGGGTGACCTCGGCGTGAAGTTCGCGCTCGCGCTGGCGACGCTGCTGCCGTTTCGCGCGGCGCTGGCGCTGTGGAGGCCCCAGGCGTGAGCCAGGCGCGGAACCCGCCGGCAGCAGGCGCCTGGCTGGCCGCCGGGAATCGCGTGGCGGCCATGCTCCTCGCGGCGGCGCTCGCCGTTGCCAAGCCCGTGGCCATCTGCGCGCAGTCGGACGTGCCGGATCCCGCGGGGGTGCCCTCCCAGGCCGCCGGGATGGACCGCGAGCAGGCCCTCGCGGCGCTGGCCTCGGATGAACCGCTGGAGCGTCGCCTCGCGGTTCTTCGACTCGCCGACCTTGCCCTCGCCGAAGATGTCCCTGCACTGGTTGATGCGCTGCGGGATCCTGACGAGGTGGTGCGCGTGGTGTCCGAGCGCGCCCTTTGGGCGGTCTGGGGTCGGTCGGGTGATCCGGCCATCGATGCGCGGCTGCAGGAAGGCACCGTCCTGATGGGCGAGCGCCGCCTCGACGAGAGCATCGCCGTGTTCGCGGCCCTCATCGCCGAGCGTCCGGATTTCGCCGAAGCCTGGAACAAGCGCGCCACGGCGCTCTACCTGAAGGGCGATTACCGCGCCTCCATGGCCGACTGCGCCGAGGTGGAGAAGCGCAATCCCTGGCACTTCGGGATGATGGCCGGCATGGGCCAGATCTGGCTGCGCCAGGGCGACCTGGAGAAGGCCGAGGGCTGGTTCGCGCGGGCGATGGAGGTCAATCCGAACATGGCCGGCGTGGCGGCGCTGCTGGAGGCCACCCGGCAGGAGCTGCGTCGTCGGGGCCGGCGAGACACCTGACCCCCGCGCACGAGGTCACCGGCACCTCGCGCGAAACGATGGCCGCACCATGCCGGTCGCAAGCGAAGAATCGGCGTCGCAAGGGGTTTGTGAAGAAAACCCCTTGCGACCCGGTTTTCCCGCGGCGAAAACCCCTTGCGACCCTGGTTTTTTCGTTACTTCGCTCAGGCCGCGGCGCGCTGGGGCTCGGCGGCCGGCGCGGCGAACGCGGCCAGCAGCTTCGCCTCCTTTTCCTTCGCCGCCCGGAGGTGGCGCTCCTTCACGTGGCCGTAGCCGCGGATCTCCTCGGGAATCGAGGCGACCTGCACGGCCAGCGCGAGGTTGCCGCCGTCGAGCTTCGCGAGCAGTCCGCGCACGGTCTGCTCGTACTGGCCGATCAGGGCCCGCTCGGTGCGGCGCTCCTCGGTGCGGCCGAAGATGTCGAAGGGGCCGCCGCGCAGGAAGCGCAGTTTCGCCAGCACCTTGAAGGCGTGCCACACCCACGGGCCGTACTGTGACTTCTGCAACTCGCCGGTGACCTTGTCGCGCTTCGACAGCAGCGGCGGCGCAAGGTGGAAGCGCAGCGAGTAATCGCCGTCGAACTGCGCCTCGAGCTTCCTGCGGAACTCACCGCTGGTGTAGAGCCGCGCCACCTCGTACTCGTCCTTGTAGGCCATGAGCTTGAAGAAGTAGCGGGCCACGGCCTCGGTGAGCACGGTGGAGCCCTTCGCGG
>CAZXJW010000394.1:0-2844 GCA_964641005.1 uncultured Rhodocyclaceae bacterium | reverse complement strand
CAAGGGGTTTCCTGCCTCCAAATCCCCTTCGCAAGGGGTTTCCTGCGGAGTTTCCGGCGGAAAAACCCCTTGCGAAGGGGATTCCGAATAAACCCTTGCGGGGAAGAACCCATTGCGAAGGGGATTTGGCGCGGGGAAAACCCCTTGCGAAGGGGATTTGGCGGGATTCCCGGGGTCAGGCCTTGGGGGCGACGGGCTTCTCGATTCCGTCGCGCAGGCGGCGGATGTTCTCGCGGTGGCGCCAGACGATGAGCGCTCCCATCACGGCGACGCCGGCGGTGAGCGGGTTCAGGCCCAGCAGCCACGCCGAGGCCAGCGGGGCCACCGCGGCGGCCGCGAGGGACGCCACCGAGGAGATGCGCGTGGTGGCGAAGGCCAGCGCCCACGCGCCGCTGGCACACAGGCCCAGCCAGCCCGACAGCGCGAACAGGATGCCCGCGGCGGTGGCCACGCCCTTGCCGCCCTGGAATCGGAACCACACCGGATAGAGGTGGCCGGCGAAGGCAGCCACGGCCACGGCGGCCAGGCCCGCATCGCCCACCGGCTCGGGGTGCCACCACAGCCGCACGGCCAGCACCACCACGAAGCCCTTGAGCGCATCGCCCAGCAGCGTGAGCGCCGCCGCCGCCTTGCGGCCGGTGCGCAGAACGTTGGTGGCGCCCGGATTGCCCGACCCGTAGGTGTGCGGATCGGGCAGTCCGAAGGCACGGCTCACGATCACCGCGAAGGACAGGGACCCCACGAGGTAGGCGACGACGATGGCGGCGGCGGTCATGGGCGGCAATGGTAGCGGAGGCCGCCGCGCGCCGGCGCGGCCGTCCCGGTCGCCGTCACTGCGCGTGCAGGCAGCCCTCGCGCGCACGGTGTCCCCGCGCCGCCTTCACCCCCGGGGATGGTGCTTCGCATGCAGCTGCTTGAGCCGCTCGCGCGCCACGTGGGTGTAGATCTGGGTGGTGGACACGTCGGCGTGGCCGAGCAGCAGCTGGACCACGCGCAGGTCGGCGCCGTGGTTGATGAGGTGGGTGGCGAAGGCGTGGCGCAGCACGTGCGGCGAGATGGGCTTGCGGATGCCTGCCTGCAGGGCGTGGCGCTTCACCAGCGTCCAGAACATCTGCCGCGTCATGGGCGCGGCACGATGGGTGACGAACAGCGCATCCGACACGCGGCCCGAGAGCAGTTCCGGCCGCGCCTCGCGCTGGTAGCGCGCCAGCCAGTCGAGCGCCTCCTCGCCCACGGGCACGAGGCGCTCCTTGGAACCCTTGCCCATGACGCGAACCACGCCCGCATCGGCGCTCAGCTGCGCCGAGGGCAGCGTCACCAGTTCGGTCACGCGCAGGCCGGTGGCATAGAGCAGCTCGAGCATGGCGCGGTCGCGCAGTCCCAGCGGCGTGGCCGTGTCAGGCGCGGCCAGCAACGCATCCACGTCGCCCTCGGTGAGGCTCCTGGGCAGTCCGCGCGGCAGCTTCGGGCCGTCCACGTTGAGCGTGGGATCGGCGGCGAGGCGGCCATCGCGCACCTGCTGGCGATAGAAGCGCCGCAGCGTGGACAGCAGCCGCGCGGCCGACGAGGCACGGGTGCGCACGGCGTAGCGATGGGCCAGGTAGCCCAGCACGTGGCCGTGATCCGCATCGAGCAGCCGCCTCTCGTGCTCGCGCGAGAGCCACGCGGCGAACAGTGCCAGGTCGCGGCGGTAGGCGGCCAGCGTGTTGCGCGACAGCCCGTCCTCGAGCCAGAGCGTGTCGCAGAAGGCGTCGAGCACGGCGATCTCCCCGGGCGGCAGCGAGTCCACCGCCGGGGCGCCGGGACGCCCGCGCCGCCCGGTCACGGACTCGCGGGGCGGGCGCGCGCCGTGCGCGCGAAGTGCACGGCCGCGGCCGCCACGCCAAGGGCGAGGCCTGCCATGTCGCTCCACGCCGCCGACCACGCCAGCAGCAGGCCCCCGGCCAGCAGGGCAGCGCGCTCGAAGGCATTCAGTCGCTCGCGCAGCCAGCCCTGGGCGGCGCAGGCCAGCATCACCACACCGGCGGCGGCGGTCACCGACACCAGCACCATGTTGGCAGGCTCTCCCTGCAGCAGCAGTCCCGTGCCCTCGGGGGCCAGCACGAACATGAACGGCGTCACGAAGGCCGGCAGCGTGTACTTCCACGACTGCAGCGTGGTGCGGTAGGGATCGCCGCCGGTGATGGCCGCGGCGGCGAAGGGCGACAGCGCCGTGGGCGGCGAGACCTCCGAGAGCACGGCGTAGTAGAAGATGAACATGTGGGCCGCCGGTTCGGACACGCCGGCCTGCACCAGCGCCGGCGCGGCCACCACGGCGCAGATGATGTACGAGGCCGTCACCGGCACCGCGAGCCCGACGATCCACACGATCAGCGCGGTGTACACGGCGGTGAGCGCGCGGCTTCCGCCGGCGTAGTCGATGACGATGCCGCTGAACTTCAGGCCCAGCCCCGTGAGCGTGACCACGCCCACGATGATGCCGGCGGCGGCGCAGGTGGCGGCGATGGCGAGCACGCCGCGCGAGCCCTCGGCCAGCGCGCCGGCCAGGCGCGGCGGCGTGAGCCATTCGTCGCGCCGCCCGAGGAAGCTCGCGCCCACCGCCAGCACCATGGCCCAGAACACGCTCATGGCCGGCGAGAAGCCCCAGACCAGCAACGCCACCACCGTCACCAGCGACAGGAAGTGGAAGCCCTCGCGCCTGACCAGCGGCCAGGCCTTCCCGGCCGGCGCACCCACGGCCGGCGCGCCGATGCGCCGCGCATCGAGCTCCACCATCACGAACAGCGAGAGGTAGTAGAGCACCGTCGGGATCGCCGCCATGCGGATCACGTCGAGATAGGATAT
>CAZXJW010000393.1:0-2844 GCA_964641005.1 uncultured Rhodocyclaceae bacterium | reverse complement strand
TCGACGAAGGCGAGTTCGAGGAAGGTGTCGCTGAAGCTGTTCTCGAACACCGCGAAGTCGGCGCCGGCGCCGTTCACGATCGTGCCCGAGAAGGTGAGGGTGATGCGTCCGGCGTCGCCGAGCGAAACCACCTCGACCGGGTTGCCGGAAGCGACGCCGAGGGCGTTGGCTGCGGACTTGAAGGTGTCCGACACGTTCGTGCCGGGGAGGTAGTCCGCGAAGCCCGTGGCCCAGGCGGTGATGGCCGGACTCGTGGCCGCGACTGCCGTGGATCCGGTCTGGCCGGCCGCGGGTGCGAAGGGGCCGGCCACCGCGAATGCGGAGGGCAGCAGCCCGAGGAACAGCACTGTCTTGTGGAACGTCATGGCGAAGGTCTCCCGTGGCGCAAAGCAGTTCGCGCCGTACAGGTGAAGACAACACCAGCCGCTGATGGTGAAGAGGTGATGGCACGTGGCGACCCCGCGAAGCTGCGTCCGGGCCGGCCAGGATGCCGCCACCGCAACGCCGCCCTCCGCAGCCGCCGGTGCACTGTGTCAGGCCGGTCTCCGGGCTCGCGAGGTTTCCCCGGCGACCCGCCTTCCCATGCCGTGAGGCACAGTGGCTCCGAGGGTCGCACCGACTCGCTTACCGTTGCGGGGGCAGCGCCGGAATCGCGATGGTGTGGAGACACCGTACCGCTCACCGGACTTCCCGTTTCACCCGCGCGTTCGAATGCCCGCACAGGCACCTGACATGCCGCCGAGGGTAATGCGGGCGGCCGGGCAGCGTCAAGGCGGGCCATGGCAGTCGCGGCGGACGCAGCGCTCGGCAGGACGTGGGTTCGCGAAGGGGCTTCAGGCATCATACGGCCCGCCTGGAATCGGCTCCGGGCCGGCGCGCCGCCGCATGCATTCCACGACGAAGACAACACCATCCCTTCCGGAGGATTCCCTTGGATACCGCCCGCCACACCGACGTGCTGTTCGTGCTGCTCGGCGCCATCATGGTGCTCGCGATGCACTCGGGCTTCGCCTTCCTCGAACTCGGCACGGTCCGGGGCAAGAACCAGGTCAACGCGCTCGTGAAGATCCTCGCGGACTTCAGCGCCTCGACCATCGCGTACTTCTTCGTGGGCTACGGCGTCGCCTACGGCACCGGGTTCCTCACCGGCGCCGACCAGCTCGTGGCCGGCAACGGGTACGAACTCACCAAGTTCTTCTTCCTGCTCACCTTCGCGGCTGCCATTCCCGCGATCATCTCGGGTGGCATCGCCGAGCGCGCGCGGTTCTATCCGCAGCTGGCGGCCACCGCGATCATCGTGGGCGGGGTGTATCCCCTGTTCGAGGGCATGGCCTGGAACAACCGGTTCGGATTCCAGGACTGGGTCACCGGCGCCTTCGGCGTGGCTTTCCACGATTTCGCGGGCTCCATCGTGGTCCACGCGGTGGGTGGCTGGATCGGCCTCGTGGCCGTGGTGCTGCTGGGCGCGCGGCGCGGCCGGTATCACAAGGATGGGGCCATCGCGTCGCATCCGCCCTCCAGCATTCCCTTCCTCGCGCTGGGCGCCTGGATCCTCACGGTGGGCTGGTTCGGCTTCAACGTGATGTCCGCGCAGACCCTGGACAAGATCAGCGGGCTCGTGGCGGTGAACTCGCTCATGGCGATGGTGGGCGGGACGCTCGTCGCTCTGGTGGTGGGGCGCAACGACCCGGGGTTCGTGCACAACGGCCCGCTTGCCGGGCTCGTCGCCGTCTGCGCGGGCTCGGATGTGATGCACCCGGTCGGGGCGCTCGTGACCGGCGGCGTGGCGGGCGCGCTGTTCGTGGTGCTGTTCCCGATCGTGCAGAACCGCTGGAAGATCGACGACGTGCCGGGCGTCTGGCCCCTGCACGGGCTGTGCGGCGCCTGGGGCGGGATCGCGGCGGGCCTGTTCGGCGCGAAGGCGCTGGGTGGCCTCGGCGGGGTGAGCTTCGGCGCACAACTGGCCGGCACCGCGCTCGGCATCGTCGTGGCACTTGTGGGCGGTGCCGTGGTCTACGGGGGGCTCAAGGCCTTCGTCGGACTGCGTCTCGATCCGGAGGCCGAGTTCAATGGCGCCGACTTGAGCATCCACAAGATCTCGGCCACGCCGGAGCGCGATCCCGTGCTGTAGCCGTTTCTTCCCCGGAGCGAGGACTTGTCCCAACCCGACCTGTCGAAACTGAAACTCGCCCGCGAGCCGGGCGGGGCCCCGCTCTCTTCGCGGCGCACCGGCTGGCGCCGAGCCATGAAGCCCGTCCTGATCGTGGCGGCGCTGCTCGCCGCGGGCGGCTTCGGCGTGCAGCGCTGGCGCACCGCACCGGTGGAGGTGGACATTGCCACCGTGACCACTGCGTTCCCCTTCCAGAACCACGCCGTGCTCACCTCCACGGGCTACGTCGTCGCCCAGCGCAAGGCGGCGGTGGCCTCCAAGGCCACGGGCCGGCTCGAATGGCTCGGGGTAGCGGAGGGCGCCCGGGTACGGCAGGGCGAGGTCATCGCGCGTCTGGAGAGCACCGACGTGGCCGCGGCGCGGGACCAGGCGCGGGCGAATCTCCGCGTCGCGAAAGCCAATCTGGAGCAGACACGGGTCGAGCTCGCCGAGGCCCGGCGCGAGGCGGCCCGCTCGGCCGAACTGCTGGCGCAGCAGTTCGTGTCTGCCTCGGTGCACGACCGGGCGCTCGCCCGCGTGGACAAGGCCTCGGCGGCCGTCCGCTCCCTCGAAGCCTCGGTCTCGGTCGCGGAAGCGAACGTGCGTGCGGCCGAGGTGGCCGTCGAGCAGACGCTCATCCGCGCGCCGTTCGACGGCGTGGTGCTCACCAAGAGTGCGAACGTGGGCGATGTGGT
>CAZXJW010000392.1:0-2846 GCA_964641005.1 uncultured Rhodocyclaceae bacterium | reverse complement strand
CGATGATCCGGCGCACCCAGTCGCCGTTGGCACCGGAGAGCAGCACACCACCGCCGGCCGTGCCGTAGACGCTCATCTTTCCGTCGCGGGTCTTGGTGACGAACGTGTTGACGCCGGCGAGGCGCCACTGCCCCTGCACATATACAAAGGTGCCGCTGCCGGAATCACCGCCCGCCAGCGTGGCCTCGCCGATGGGCAGTCGACCGTTGGGGCGCTGCCCCGCCTTGGCCGGCGCGTCGAAGTCGAAGAGATACACCTGCCGCGGGCCGTTGCCCACGAGGTCCGGCAGGTCGCAGTTGTCGGCGTTCATGGTGAAGGCGAAACAGTCGGCCACGTTCTGGCCCACGCGCTTCACGGCGGGGTCCGGGTTCTCGATGGCGCCCACCGCACCGATACCGCCGGCGCCGTATCCCACGAAAGTGATCACTGACCCCTGCGGCATGTCGTCGTGGTACAGGGAGTAGAAGGGCACGCCCGCCGGTACCGGCTCGGCCAGGCGGATGACGGCCAGGTCGTACTCGCCGCCCGGCGCGTAGCCGGTGACGCCGCGATACATCGGGTGGACGAAGACCTCGGACGCGTGGATGCGGTGGGTGAGGTCGCCGCCGTAGTTGAGGTTGAAGACGATGTCCTCGGGCGGGCGGCGGCCGACGACGTGGGCGGCGGTCAGTACGTAGTTGGGTGCGATCAGCGTGCCGCTGTAGGTGCCGGTGCCCACCGAGACACTGCCCACGCCCGCCCAGGGAGAGTCTTCGGAGTTCGGGTCGACTTCGCCCTCCACGACCGCGTGCGCAAACGCGGCAACCAGAAGGGCGAACAGTCCGAACAGAGTGGCAACGAGGCGTGGCAGCGGCATCAATGTAGGTAGGCAGCGGAGTTCAGGCACCCGCCACCGGTGCAGGGCGCGTGCCCGGAGCGGCGGATGAGGCGCCCAACAGCCCGGCCACGATGACCGCCGCCTGGTCGGCACCCGCCGGTTCGACCGCGGGTGGGGCCGTTCGTGCGACGAGTGCCTGCAGGTCCGGGACGAACCTGCCCTCGGCCAAAGCGGAGCCGTCGAGCACAGCCACCCGGCCACGGGATTCCAGCCAGTGCGCCAGATAGGGCTCCTCGGGCCAGCCATCCCGGCGCACGTAGAGCACGGGCACGCCGTTGATGCCGGCCTCGGCCACCGTGCCGTAGCCAAGTTTCGTGATGACGGCATCCACCGACGCGAAGACGTCGATGTAGGGCAGCGGCAGCGCATCCAGCGGGATCACGTCGGGGTGCTGTCCGCGCAGACCCATCCCCGCGACGATGCGCCAGCCGGGCAGGCGCGGCCAGCGTGAGACGTCGAGGTCGAACCCGAAGCCGCCCAGGGACAGCAGGGCCACGCGGGTGTCCGGGGGAGCCTCCAGCGCGGCGAGCAGTTCGGGCTTGCGCGGCACACCGCGGCGGCCGATGGGCGCGACCGGATGCAGATTCGGGAGGTCCGCCATGGGCATGCGCGGCTCCGGGCAGACGAAGGCGCGGGCGCTGGCGTAGGCATCGCGGATCTGTCGCCGGATGGTGCCAGCGCCGGGCTGACCGTGCAGGTAGTGCTCGAAGATGTCACCCCAGTGGAGGCAGCACAGCGCGGCGGCGGGAATGCCAGCCTGCGCGGCGGCGGCGAGCGTCAGGTAGGGGACGTTGGCGAGGACGGCGTCGGGCTCGAGGGCTTCGAGGTGACGCGCGGCGTCGGCGACGCGGTGGTCCCAGGTGGCGTGCAGCTCGGCGTAGTAGGAGTAACTCCGGACCTCGTCGACGGTGAGCGCGTCGTGCATGGCCATGCCGATGTCGGAGGCCAGCGACACATGATCGAAATCGCCGGAGAAATGCTCGCGAAGCTTGGCAAGGGGTGCCGCAGAACGCACGGTAAGTCGTACGCCGGGCCAGCGTCTGGTGAGACAATTGACCACGGGCGCGGTCATGGCGATGTGGCCGAAACCGTGGGCCGAGACGTCGACGACGAGATGCGGGCGGGATGTCACGGGGGTGCGGGGAGTTGAGGCACCTGCGAGTCTACTGGGGCACGGCCGATCGGACGGACCGCATCGGTCAAGTGGTGGCACCAGGCGAGGCCGGCATCGACGGATGGCGGCACCGGGTGGTCGGGCGCGGAATCAACACGGCGCGCCGCGCGTTGGGCGCAATAGCACTGCGACATCGCCGGCGACCGCCCCGCAGTGCCGTCGCCGGCCCGCAATCGGCCGGCGCGCCATCCGGACGAAGTGGTCAGCCGTCGACGAACCGCAACGGATGCGCGGTGAATTCGCGCTCGGTGTCGCGCGGTTCGGCGCGTGGGGGCTGCTGCTGGAGTTCGCTCGGGAGGGCGATGAATTCCGCCCATTCGTGAACGAGCTGATCGGCGATGGATTCGATGCGCTTGCTGCGGAACAATGACTTCATGACGGCCTGCCACTTCGACTGCGTTTACGAGGTACGACGCGCGCGTTGATCGCGTCGTGTCGAACGCAAGGATCAGGCCGCGCGATGACACGTGTGTTAAGCGCAGATGAAGGTTTGTGGAGGCGTGGCCCGAGCATCGCGCCACCGCATTCGTTGCCCTTCACCCGGGCATTCGCCAGATGATCGAAACGCGTCGCCCGGACCCTGCCCGGGGCGGACAAGCACAACGGCACGATGGGATTCGCCGGCCGCGAACGGCGATGGGTGGTTGCGATGAGATGTACCGACCCCGAACCGCGGACGGTGGTCGTGATGCGAAACACCGACCCCGCGCCGTGGACGGCGGTCGTGATGCGAAACACCGACCCCGAACCGTGGACGGTGGTCGTGATGCGACGCACCGACCCCGAACCGTGGAC
>CAZXJW010000391.1:0-2854 GCA_964641005.1 uncultured Rhodocyclaceae bacterium | reverse complement strand
AGATGACCGGCCACGACGTGCTCGACCTGGCGCTCAAGTTCCAGGACTACGGCGTGGAGGCCATCATCCACACGGACATCGGGCGCGACGGCATGATGAACGGCGTGAACATCGAGGCCACCGTGGCGCTGGCGAAGGCGCTCACGGTCCCCGTCATCGCCAGCGGCGGCGTGACCGACCTGGAGGACGTGCGCCGCCTGTGCGCCGCCGAGTCCGAGGGCGTCACCGGGGCCATCGCGGGACGCTCGCTCTACGAGGGCCGGCTCGACTTCGCGGCGGCCCAGAAGCTCGCCGACGAGCTCGGCGCCTGAGCCCGCGGCGCCCGCGCGCCGTCTTCCCCACCCCGCGCATATCCACCATGGGCCTCGCCACCCGCATCATCCCCTGCCTGGACGTGGACCGCGGCCGCGTGGTGAAGGGCGTCAACTTCACCGGCCTGCGTGACGCGGGCGACCCGGTGGAGGTGGCGCGCCGCTATGACGAGCAGGGCGCCGACGAGATCACCTTCCTCGACATCACCGCCAGCTCCGACCAGCGCGACACCATCGTGCACGTGGTCGAGCAGGTGGCCGAGCAGGTGTTCATCCCGCTCACGGTGGGCGGCGGCGTGCGCAGCGTGGCGGACATCCGCCGCCTTCTCAACGCGGGAGCGGACAAGGTGAGCATCAACACCGCCGCCGTCGAGAATCCGGCCTTCGTGGCGGAGGCCTCGGGCTTCTTCGGCTCGCAGTGCATCGTGGTGGCCGTGGACGCCAAGCGGGTGGCTGGCGACGGCCCGCTGCGCTGGGAGGTGTTCACCCACGGGGGACGGCGCGGCACCGGCCTGGACGCCCTGGAATGGGGCCGCCGCATGCAGGCCGCCGGCGCCGGCGAGATCCTGCTCACCAGCATGGACCGCGACGGCACGCGCCAGGGCTTCGACCTTGAACTCACCCGTGCCTTCTCCGACGCCCTCGACATTCCGGTCATCGCCAGCGGCGGCGTGGGCGGCCTGGAGGACCTCGCCAACGGCGTGACCCGGGGCCGCGCCGACGCGGTGCTTGCGGCGAGCATCTTCCACTACGGCGAGTTCACCGTGGGCGAGGCCAAGCGCTTCATGGCGGCGCGCGGCATCGAGGTGAGGGACTGAGCCGTGGCCGACTGGCTCGACGAGGTGAACTGGGACGCCGCGGGGCTGGTGCCCGCCATCGCCCAGGACGCGCACACCGGGCGGGTGCTGATGGTGGCGTGGATGAACCGCGAGGCGCTGGCCCGCACCGCCAGCACCGGCGAGGCCCACTACTGGTCGCGCTCGCGCGGACGGCCCTGGCACAAGGGCGAGGAGTCGGGGCACGTGCAGCGGGTGCGCGAACTGCGCCTGGACTGCGACGGCGACGTGATCCTGCTCGCCATCGAGCAGGCCGGCGGCATCGCCTGCCACACGGGGCGCGAGCGCTGCTTCTTCCGCCGGCTGCGCGACGGCGCCTGGGAGACCACCGACGCAGTCCTCGAGGACCCGGCGCGCATCTACGGCAAGCCCCCGGCCGATGGAGGGACATCGTGATCGACCCGTCCGTGCTGCACCGTCTCGCCGAGACCCTCGAGTCCCGCAAGGGCGCCGACCCGGGCAGTTCCTACGTGGCCGGGCTCTACGCCAAGGGGACCGACGCCATCCTCAAGAAGATCGGCGAGGAGGCGACCGAGACGGTCCTCGCCGCCAAGGGTGGTGATAAACTGCAGATCGTCCGCGAAACGGCCGACCTGTGGTTCCACTGCCTGGTCATGCTGGCGCATGCCGGCCTCGGCCCCGACGACGTGCTCGCGGAACTGCGGCGCCGGGAGGGCATCTCGGGCATCGACGAGAAGGCCTCGCGCGGCAAGTCCTGAGGCACCCGGTTCCCGGGCGCGGCCGTCCACGAACATGAGCACCGACAACTGCATCTTCTGCAAGATCGTCCGCGGCGAGATTCCCAGCCGCAAGGTTTACGAGGACGACGAACTGCTGGCGTTCCACGACATCCATCCGGTGACGCCGGTGCATTTCCTCGTGGTGACCAAGGAACACGTGGATTCGATGGCCCATCTCGAACCGCGCCATGCGGGCGTGATGGGTCGCATGATGGTGATGGTGCAGAAGCTGGCGGCGGAGCAGGGATCCACCGACGGATTCCGCATCGTGTGCAACACCGGGCGGGTAGGCCGCCAGGACGTGTTCCACCTGCACGTGCACGTACTCGGGGGTCCCGGGCCGTTGCCGGGCATGATCGCGCGGGCCTGAGCGGCGCGCGCTTCGAGAAAGGAGAATTGCAATGGGTAGCTTCAGCATCTGGCATTGGCTGATCGTTCTGCTGGTGGTGGTGCTCATCTTCGGCACCAAGAAACTGCGCAACATCGGCCAGGATCTCGGTGGCCGCCGGATCATTAAAAAAGAAGGGATGAAGGCCGACGAGGATGCGAAGGCGGCAGGCAAGCTCGAGAGCGCCGGCGCCGGGCAGACCATCGACGCCGAGGTGAAGGACAAGTCCAAGTCCTGACCGGGAGCGGGGGCCAGGGCCGTGTTCGACTTCAGCTTCGGCGAGCTGCTCGTCATCGGCGTGGTGGCGCTGGTGGTGATCGGCCCGGAGAAGCTGCCCAAGGTGGCGCGCACCGCCGGGGCCCTGTTCGGGCGCCTGCAGCGCTACGTCTCGGACGTGAAGGCGGACATCAACCGCGAGATCGAGGCCTCCGAGCTCAAGGAGCTCAAGTCCACCATGGACGACGCGGCCCAGTCGTTCCAGCAGACCATGAACTCCCACGCCAACGAGATCCAGGACGAGATCCGCAAGACCGAGGAGGAGTTCAACCGGCTGTCCAATCCGCTGATGCACTTCGGCCT
>CAZXJW010000390.1:0-2868 GCA_964641005.1 uncultured Rhodocyclaceae bacterium | reverse complement strand
AGCAGGAAGCGCAGCGTGTTGCGGATGCGCCGGTAGCTCTCCACCACCCGCTTGAGGATCTCGTCGGAGATGGACAGCTCGCCGGAGTAGTCGGTGCTGGCCACCCACAGCCGCAGGATCTCGGCGCCCAGCGTGCCCGACACCTCCTGCGGCACGATCACGTTGCCCACCGACTTGCTCATCTTGCGGCCCTGGCCGTCCACCACGAAACCGTGGGTGAGCAGCTGGCGATAGGGCGCGCGCGCGTCGATGGCGCAGCCGGTGAGCAGCGAGGACTGGAACCAGCCGCGATGCTGGTCCGAGCCCTCGAGGTAGAGATCGGCGGGCTTGCCCAGCTGGGCGCGGCGCTCGAGCACGCTCACGTGGGTGGTGCCGGAGTCGAACCACACGTCCAGGGTGTCGGGCACCTTGACCCAGGTCTTCGCCTCCTCCTCGCCGAGGATCTCGGCCGCGTCGAGGGCGAACCAGGCCTCGATGCCGCCCTGCTCCACCCGTTTCGCCACCGCCTCGAACAGCTCCGCGGTGCGCGGATGGGGCTCGCCCGTTTCCCTGTGCACGAACATGGCCATAGGCACGCCCCAGCTGCGCTGGCGCGACACGCACCAGTCCGGGCGGTTGCCGATCATGGCCTCCAGGCGCGCCCGGCCCCACTGCGGGAAGAACTCGGTGTCGGCCACGGCGGCGCGTGCCACCTCGCGCAGCGTGCGCCCGTCGGGCCCCGCGGTCTCCATGCCGATGAACCACTGGTGGGTGGCGCGGAAGATCACCGGGCTCTTGTGCCGCCAGCAGTGCGGGTAGCTGTGCTTCCAGGCCTGCTCGTGCATGAGCAGCGTCTTCTCCGCCAGCAGGTCGATGATGACCTTGTTGGCCTCCCACACGGTCAGGCCGCCCACCAGCCGGTCCTGCTCGCGGAAGCGGCCCTCGCCGTTGACGGGGTTGTCCACCGGCAGGCCGTAGCGGCTGCCGGCCTCGAAGTCCTCCACGCCGTGGGCGGGCGCCGTGTGAACCAGGCCCGTGCCCGCGTCGAGCGTGACGTGCTCGCCGAGGATGAGCGGCACGCGCCGCGCCTGGAAGGGGTGCCACACCTCGATGCGCTCCAGGGCGGCACCCTTGACCGTGCCGATCACCTTCCAGGACTCCACGCCCCAGCGCTTCATGCAGGGCTCCACCAGCTCGGCGGCGAGCACCACGAACCACTTCGGGCCCTCCACCAGCGCGTAGTCGAACTCCGGATGAAGGCTGATGGCCTGGTTGGCCGGCAGCGTCCAGGGCGTGGTGGTCCAGATCACGGCGTAGGACGGCATGGACAGGTGGGTGAAGCCGAAGGGCCTCGCCAGCACCGTGGCGTCCTGGGCGGGAAAGGCCACGTCGATGGCCGGCGAGGTGCGATCCTCGTACTCCACCTCGGCCTCGGCCAGCGCCGAGCGGCAGTCCAGGCACCAGTGCACCGGCTTGGCGCCCTGGTAGAGGAAGCCGCGCGAGTGGATGCGGCCGAGCGAGCGGATGATGTCCGCCTCGGCGCGGTAATCCATGGTGAGGTAGGGATCGTCCCAGTCGCCGAGCACGCCCAGGCGGATGAAGTCGGCCTTCTGGCGGGCGATCTGCGAGGCGGCGTAGTCGCGGCACAGCTTGCGGAAGGCGTTGGGCTCGAGGCCGCGGCCGTGCTTCTTCTCCACCTGGTGCTCGATGGGCAGGCCGTGGCAGTCCCAGCCCGGCACGTAGGGCGCGTCGAAGCCCGCCAGGGTCTTGCTGCGCACGATGATGTCCTTGAGCACCTTGTTCACGGCGTGGCCGATGTGGATGTCGCCGTTGGCGTAGGGCGGCCCGTCGTGCAGCACGAAGCGCGGCCGGCCGGCGGCCTTGTCGCGGATGCGCTGGTACAGGCGGGAGTCCTGCCACTGCCTCACCCAGCCGGGCTCGCGCTTCGCGAGGTCGCCGCGCATGGGAAAGGGCGTGTCGGGGAGGTTGAGGGTGCTCTTGTAGTCAGCCATGAAGGGTCCCAGCCAGGGCGCCGCGCTCGCCACGGAAGAATGCGCGGGTGTCGGCCACGTCGCGCGCGATCTGCGCGCGCAGTGCCTCGAGGGAGTCGTAGCGCGCCTCGTCGCGCAGCTTGTGGAGGAATTCCACCCGCACGCGGCGGCCGTACAGGTCGCCGTCGAAATCGAGCAGGAACACCTCGAGCGTCATGCGTCCGGCGTCGCTCACCGTGGGCCGCACGCCCAGGCTCGCCGCACCGTCCACCGGTGCCGGTCCGGCGCCCAGCACCCGCACGCAGAAGATGCCCTGCAGCGCGGGCCGGTTCATCGCCATGCGCACGTTGGCGGTGGGAAACCCCAGCTCGCGCCCGATGCGATCGCCACCCACCACGCGGCCGGTGATGGCGTAGGGCCGCCCCAGCAGTTCCGCGGCGCGCGCCAGCCGTCCCTGCGCCAGGGCCTCGCGCACGGCGGTGCTGGAGGCGCGCTCGCCATCCACCGCCACCGTGCCCATGGTCTCCACCTCCATGCCGCAGGCCGGCCCGAGGGCATGCAGCAGCGCGGCGTCGCCCGCACGCTTCGCGCCGAAGCGGAAGTCGTCGCCCACCAGCAGCCAGCGAACCCCCATGCGCCGCGCCAGCGCATCGCGCACGAAGTCCTCGGCGTCCTGGCGCGCGAAGGCGGCGTCGAAGCGGCACACGAACACCTGCTCCACGCCCAGCGCCGCGAAGCGCTCCACCTTGTCGCGCAGCGGGGTGAGCCGGGCCGGCGCGTCGGCCGGGGAGAAGAACTCGCGCGGATGCGGCTCGAAGGTCATCACGCAGGCCGGCAGCCCGCGCGCGCGCGCGGCCGCAGCCAGGCGCGCCACCATGGCCTCGTGGCCGCGGTGCAC
>CAZXJW010000389.1:0-2881 GCA_964641005.1 uncultured Rhodocyclaceae bacterium | reverse complement strand
GTGAAGTCGGTCTGCGGGTAGGACAGCAGGAACAGGCAGATCCAGCTCACCCACAGCACCCACCAGGTGACCGTGTGGGCACCCCATTTGTCCGACATCCATCCGCCCACCGCACGCAGCACGCCGCCGGGCAGGGAGAAGCAGGCGGCCAGCAGGGCAGCCAGGCGGATGTCGAATCCGTACTCGGCCACGTAGTACTGCCCCATCCAGAGTGCGAGCGCCACGTAGCCGCCGAACACGATGGAGTAATACTGGCAGTACTTCCACACGCGAGGATCCCGCAGCGCCGAGAGCTGCTGGCGCCAGGTGACCCTGGCGTCCACCCGGTGCGCCGGGTCGCTGCTGGTGAACGCCCAGAACAGCAGTGCCGTCACCAGCATGGCCACGGCGTAGACCCGCGGCACCATCTGCCAGCCGAAGGCCACCACCAGGGCCGGCGCCACGAACTTGGTCACCGCGGCGCCCGAGTTGCCTGCGCCGAACACGCCCATGGCGAAGCCCTGGCGCTCCTTGCGGAACCAGCGCGCCACGTAGGGCGTGCCCACCGAGAACGAGCCGCCAGCCAGACCGACGAACAGGCCCAGCACGAGGAAGTGCCAGAACTCGGCGGCGTAGCTGATCAGCCAGATGGGCACCACCGTGGCCAGCATCAGAACGAAGAACACCGGGCGCCCGCCGAAGCGGTCGGTCCACATGCCCAGCGGGACGCGCACCAGCGAGCCGGTGAGCACCGGAGTGGCCGTGAGCAGCCCGAACTGGGTCGCGTTGAGCCCCAGCGTCTTCTTGAGCGGAATGCCGATGACGGCGAACATCATCCACACCGCGAAGCACACGGTGAAGGCCAGCGTGCTGGCCACGAGCACCGGAACGGCCTTGCGCGATATCCCGTCCACGTCGACTCCCCCTTGCCCGTCGCAATCCGATGGACGAAGGCTATGGGGCGGCGCGGCGCCCGCCCATTCACCAGGCGTAGCCCGCGGCGGGGCCGGAGGGACTAGCGGGGATACTTCCTTGGAGGTATGGACGCGCCGCCGGCGGCGCGCCGCTCAGGCTGAGGCGAGGCCCTGCTCCACGGCGAACACGGCGGCCTGCACGCGGCCCGAGAGATCGAGCTTGCGCAGGATGTGCTGAACGTGGACCTTCACGGTACTCTCGGCCAGGCCCAGATCGCGCGCGATCTCCTTGTTGCTGGCGCCGCGGGCGATATGGCCGAGGATCTCGCGCTCGCGCGCGGACAGCACGTCCAGCGGCGAGGTCGCCTGAACGCCCGCGCTGCGCAGCCCCTGGACGAGTTTGCCGGTCATCTCGGCGGCCACGGCGGAATCACCGCGCGCCACCGCGCGCACCGCATCGGCCAGGGCGTCGGCCTGCAGGTTCTTCAGCAGGTAGCCGCTGGCGCCGCCGCGCAGGCAGTCCACCAGGTCGTCGGCGGCCTCGGACACGGTGAGCATGAGCACCCGCACCGCGGGCAACTCCGCGCGCAGCCGCGCCAGCGTCTCCCGCCCGCCCATTCCGGGCATGTGCAGGTCGAGCAGAACCACGTCGGGCTGCAGTTCGCGCGCCCGCCGCAGGCCCTCGAGCCCGTCGCCGGCCTCGCCGGCCACCACGATGTCGGGCTGTCGCGCCAGCAGCGCGGCCACGCCGCTGCGCAGCAACGCGTGGTCGTCCACCACCAGCACCCGGACCGGCAACTCAGGCCGCCTCGTGCGAGACCGCCACCGGGACCCGCAATTCCACCTCGGTTCCGCCGCCGGGGCGCGAGCGCACGGCCACCTCGCCGCCGATGCGCTGGGCGCGCTCGCGCATGATCTGCAGCCCGACGTGGGTGCCGCTGCGGTCGCCGCGGGCAGGGTCAAAACCCTCGCCATCGTCGCGGAGCAGGAAGCGGTAGCTGGGACCACGCTCGAGCGCCAGGCTCACGTGCCGCGCGCGCGCGTGCTTGCGCACGTTCGAGAGCGCCTCCTGGACCACGTGCAGCGCCTGCACCTGCACCTCGGGCGAGGGCTCCATGCCGCTGCCGGACTCCGAGAACGCCACGGCGATTCCCGTCTGCGCCTCGAACTGCACGAGGCTCTGGCGCAGCGCGCCCGCCACGTCGGCCTCGCCGGGCCTGAGCCGGAAGTGCACCAGCAGCTCCCGCACGTCGTCGTAGCAGGCCTGAACGCCCTCGCGCATGCGCGCCACCTCCCCGCGGGCCACGGCCAGGTGCCCGTTGGCCAGGGAATCGTCCAGCATCTGGGCCTGCAGGTTGAGGAAGGCGAGCGACTGGGCGATGGAATCGTGCAGTTCGCGGGCGATGAGATTTCGCTCGCCCGACACGGCCATCTCGCGCTCCATGGAACGCAGGCGCAGCGACTCGAGCGCCGCACCGAGGTGCTGACCGAGGGTCATGAGCAGCCGGCTCTCGCGGGCGTCGAACTGGCGGGGCTCGGCGAAGAACAGGTTGAAGACACCAAGGACCTGCCGCTCGTGGCGGATGGGAAACACGCCCACCCCGCGGAACCCCGCCTGCGCGCAGGCGCGCGCGCTGCCGGGCGCCATCGCCTCCACCACAACCTGGTCGCGCTGGAACGCGTGGCCGCAGTGGCAGGCGCTGGCGTGCTCGCAGGTCTCGGCGGCCACGAACCCCCGCTGCAACCCTTCGGCGGCGAACACGTGGACCTCACCCGGCCCGCCCTGGCGCAGCCGCACCGCACCGCCACGCGCCTCGAAGGCAGCGCACACCTGGGACAGGAACCCGCGGCACAGGGTCTCGAGGTCCGCGGCGTCGGACACCGCGGCCGTGACTTCGTAGAGCGTGGACAGCTCGCGGTTCTTCAGATCGAGCCGCTCGGTCTTCTCCGCCACCCGTGCCTCCAGGGTGGCGTAGAGCGACTCCAGG
>CAZXJW010000388.1:0-2888 GCA_964641005.1 uncultured Rhodocyclaceae bacterium | reverse complement strand
GAAGCCGAGGATGCGCTTGAAGTCGGTGAAGCCGTTGTTGCCGCCGAAGCCGGTGTCGTTGCGGAAGAACAGCAGCATGAAGGCGAAGGTGAGCGCCTGCGTGATGATGGAGAAGTACACGCCCTTGATGCGGCTGCGGAAGGCGAAGAAGCCGAACACGAAGGCGAGCAGCCCCGGCGCGAGCACCACGAGCGCGGCGGCGTACCAGAAGTGGTCGGTGAAGGACCAGTACCAGGGGTAGGCCTTCCAGTCGAGGAACACCATGAAGTCGGGCAGGTCGCTCTGGTACTGGCCCTCGCGCCCGATCATGCGCATGAGGTACATGCCGAAGGCATAGCCGCCCAGCGCGAAGAACACCCCGTGGCCGAGGCTGAGGATGCCCGTGTAGCCCCAGATCAGGTTCATGGCCACCGCCACGCAGCAGTAGCACATGATCTTGCCCGTCAGGGTGACGAAGTAGGCCGACAGGTGCAGCGGATTGCCCTCGGGCACGACCAGGAACAGCACCGGCACCAGCACGCACACGGTCATGACGAAGGCGGCCAGCGCGCTCCAGCCTCGGCCGCTGAACAGCGGCTCGTTGCCAGGGATGGGGAAGGAGGTGTTTGCCATGTCCGCCTACGCCTCCAGGGATCTGCCCTTGAGGGCGAACAGCCCCTGGGGGCGCTTCTGGATGAAGGCGATGATCAGAACCAGGATCAGGATCTTGGTGGGCACGGCGCCGATGTAGGGCTCGAGGAACTTGCTCGCCACGCCCAGCCCGAGGGCGGCGTACACCGTGCCGGCGAGCTGTCCCACGCCGCCCAGCACCACCACCATGAAGGAGTCGATGATGTAGCTCTGGCCCAGGTCGGGACCCACGTTGCCGATCTGCGAGAGCGCGCAGCCCGCGAGGCCGGCGATGCCCGAGCCCACGCCGAAGGCGATCATGTCCACCTTCGCCGTGGGCACGCCCATGCAGGCGGCCATGGTGCGGTTCTGGGTGACGCCGCGCACGAACAGGCCCAGGCGCGTGCGGGTGAGCATCAGCCACACCAGAAGCAGCACGGCGAAGGCGAAGCCGATGATGACGATGCGGTTCCAGGGAAGCGCCAGCGAGGCGATCTCCACGCCGCCGCTCATCCAGGTGGGATTGGCCACCTCCACGTTCTGCGCGCCGAAGAGCTGGCGCACCGACTGGATCAGCACCAGGCTGATGCCCCAGGTCGCCAGCAGCGTCTCCAGCGGCCGCCCGTACAGCCAGCGGATCACGGTGCGCTCCAGCAGAACGCCCACCACGGCGGCGGACAGGAAGGCCACGGGCACGGCGCACACCACGTACCAGTCGAGCGCTCCGGGGAACTTCGCCCGGAACAGCGTCTGGGTGGCGTAGGTGGCATAGGCGCCGATCATGAGCATCTCGCCGTGGGCCATGTTGATCACGCCCAGCAGGCCGTAGGTGATGGCCAGCCCGAGCGCCACCAGCAGCAGGATGCTGCCCAGGCTCACGCCGGCGAACAGGCGCTGGCCCACGTCGTAGAACGCCAGCCGGCGGTCGATGGCGCTCACGGCGTCGTCGGCCGCCTCGCGCACCTTCTCGTCGGCTTCCAGCGGCTTGCCCTCGGCGTCCTTCTCCAGCAGCCCGATCAGCAGCGTCTTGATGCGCGGGTCGCCGCTGCGCGCCAGGGACTCGATGGCCCGCACCCGCTCGGCCGTGTCGCCGGTGCGCAGCTGCGAGGCCGCGCGCGCCACCTCGAGGGCGGCGCGGATCTCGGGCACCGTCTCGGCGGCCAGTGCCTTGTCCAGGGTGGGCAGCATCCTGGCGTCGGGCTCGATGCCCTTCGCCGCCTCGAGACGCACCTTCGGGTCGGGCGAGAACACCCGCAGGCCCGCCATCACGCCCTCCAGCTGCGAGCGCATGCGGTTGTTGATGGAGATCTTCTCCAGGTCCTCGGGTTCGGGGTCCACGGCAGCGCCGGTGAGCGGATCGGTCACCGCGCCCCGCTGCTTGATGAACACCTGTCCCTTCGGGGTGGCGCGCAGCAGCCCGTCCTGCAGGGCCGTGAGGATGCGCACGGCCGTCTCGTCGCCCGAGGCGGCGATGGCGTCGATGGCCTCGGCCCTCTCGCTCGCGTCCTCGGAGGCGAGCCTGCCCAGCGTGGCCGCGTCCACGGCGGCGCGCGCAGGCGCGGCCGCGGCGAGCAGCAATACCGCCAGCGCGGCGGCGCGCGTCGCAAGGCGTGTCCAGCGTGTCATTGGAAGGAGGTCCCCGTGCATGGCGCGGGCCGGGGCCCGCGCGTGGTCGATCCGTGTGCGTCTCGGCCGGCCGATGGGGGCATGCACCCCCATGGGTCGGCCGGCGCACCGCCCGGGGGCGGCGCGCGGCGTCGAGCCTTACAGCTTCTGCTTGCCCTCGTTGCCCGGGATGAACGGGCTCCAGGGCTGGGCACGGATCGGGCCCTTGGTCTTCCACACCACGTCGAACTGGCCGTCGGCCTGGACCTCGCCGATCATCACCGGCTTGTGCAGGTGATGGTTGGTCTCGTCCATCTTCAGCACGAAGCCCGAGGGCGACTTGAAGGTCTGGCCGGCCATGGCCTTGCGCACCTTGTCCACGTCGGTGGACTTGGCCTTCTCCACGGCCTGCTTCCACATGTAGATGCCCACGTAGGTGGCTTCCATCGGGTCGTTGGTGACCACCGTGTCGAGGTTGGGCACGCTGTTCTTCTTCGCCCAGTCCTTGTAGAGCTTGATGAACTTGGTGTTCTCGGCGTTCTTCACCGACATGAAGTAGTTCCAGGCGGCGAGGTGGCCGACCAGCGGCTTGGTGTCGATGCCGCGCAGTTCCTCTTCGCCCACCGAGAACGCCACCACCGGCACGTCGGTCGCCTTCAGGCCGGCGTTGCCGA
>CAZXJW010000387.1:2196-2897 GCA_964641005.1 uncultured Rhodocyclaceae bacterium | reverse complement strand
CTACAGCCTGCAGTCCAGCGTGTTCGACGTGGTCCTCGCCGCCGGTTTCGGCCTGCTGGGCTACGTGTTCATCCGGCTGGGCTGCGAGCCCGCGCCCTTCCTGCTGGGCTTCGTCCTTGGCCCGATGCTGGAGGACAACTTCCGCCGCGCCCTCACCATCGCCAAGGGCGATGCCACCGTGTTCGTCACCCGCCCGCTCTCGGCGACGCTGCTGGGCCTCGCAGCGTTGCTGCTGCTCGCCGTGGTGGCGCCGGCCGTGCGCCGCACCCGCGAGCAGGCCTTCAAGGAAAGCTGATGCTCTGGAACTTCCCCTATCCCGCCCGGCGCGTGCCGGTGCTGGCGGACAACGTGGTGGCCAGTTCTCAGCCCCTCGCCACCCAGGCGGGGCTGCGCATGCTGCAGGACGGCGGCAGCGCGGCGGATGCCATCGTGGCCTGCGCGGCCGCCCTCACGGTCGTCGAGCCGGTCATGAACGGCCTGGGGTCGGACGCCTTCGCGCTGCTGTGGAACACGGGGAGGCTCAAGGGCCTGAACGGGTCGGGCCGCGCCCCGGCGGCCTGGACGCCCGAGCGCTTCGCGGGACGCGAGTCCATGCCCGCGGACGGATGGGACACGGTGACCGTGCCCGGTGCGGTGTCCGCCTGGGTGGCCATGTGGCGCGAGGCCGGACGCCTGCCGCTGGCGCGCGTGCTCGCGCCCGG
>CAZXJW010000387.1:0-2186 GCA_964641005.1 uncultured Rhodocyclaceae bacterium | reverse complement strand
CCATCCACTATGCGGAGCAGGGATTCGCGGTCTCTCCCACCATCGCCCGGCAATGGCGCACGCAGGCGCCGACCCTCGCCACCCAGCCGGGCTTCGCCGAGGCCTTCCTGCGGGATGGGCGCACGCCCGAGCCGGGCGAGCGCTTCCGCTTTCCCGACCAGGGCCGCACGCTGCGCCGGATCGCGGAGACCGAGGGCGAGGCCTTCTACCGCGGCGACCTGGCCGAAGCGATGGCCGCCTTCGCGGCACGAACGGGAGGTGCCCTGTCCGCGGCCGACCTGGCGACCCATCGCGCCGACTGGGTGGAGCCCGTCGCCCAGGACTACCGCGGCTGGACCCTGCACGAGATCCCGCCCAACGGCCAGGGCATCGCTGCGCTCATGGCCCTGGCCATGCTCGAGCACTTCGACCTCGCCGCACTGCCACCCGAGTCGGCCGAGTCGGTTCACCTCCAGGCCGAGGCCATGAAGCTCGCCTTCGCCGACATCTACGCCCACGTGGCCGACCCGGCCGCCATGCGGGTGTCTCCCCACGACATGCTCTCCGCGGATTACCTGCGCGCGCGCGCCGCGCGCATCGATCCGCGACGCGCCGGGGAGCCCCCGGCCGGCGTGCCGCCGGTCTCGGGCACCGTGTACCTCACGGCCGCCGATGCCGACGGCATGATGGTTTCCTGGATCCAGTCCAACTACAACGGCTTCGGTTCCGGCGTGGTGGTGCCGGGCACGGGCATCAGCCTGCAGAACCGCGGCGCCGGCTTCAGCGTCTCGCCCGGGCATCCCAACCAGGTGGGTCCCGGCAAGCGCCCGTTCCACACCATCATCCCGGCATTCCTGAGCCGGGACGGCGAGCCGGTGATGAGCTTTGGCGTGATGGGCGCGGACATGCAGCCCCAGGGGCACGTGCAGATGGTGATCCGCCTCGCCGACCACGACCAGAATCCGCAGGCGGCTGCCGATGCACCGCGCTGGAAGGTGGGCAAGGACGGATCGCTGATGGTGGAATCCCACATGCCGGCCGACACCGTGGAGGGGTTGCAGCAGCGCGGCCACCGCGTGCGCGTCATGCCTCCGGACAGCCTCGACTTCGGTTCCGCCCAGCTGATCAGGCGGCTGCCGTCGGGCTACGCGGCCGCCTCCGAGACCCGCCGCGACGGCCAGGCAGCCGGCTTCTAGCGGCCCACGCGTGAAGGGGGCCCTCGCCGCAGGAGCCCTTCTCCGTTCTCAGCCCGCGGGCCGCTGCGCCAGCGCCTTGGCGCGGATCGCGGAGAGCGTGGTGCGCGTGGTGATCACGTCGGGATCGATGCACAGCTCGATCAGGGCCGGCTTGCCCGAGGCCAGCGCCCGCTCCCAGGCCGGCACGAACCCGGCGTTGTTCGACACCGTCTCGCCGTGGGCCCCGAAGGCGCGCGCCAGCGCCGCGAAGTCGGGATTCGCGAGCGCCGTGCCGTGCACCCGCTCGGGGAACTCGCGCTCCTGGTGCATGCGGATGGTGCCGTACATGCCGTTGTTGACCACGAAGAAGATGATCGGCAGTCCGTACTGGACCGCCGTGGCGAGTTCCTGGCCGTTCATCAGGTAGTCGCCGTCGCCGTTGAAGGACAGCACCATGCGATCGGGATGCACGCACTTCGCCGCCACCGCCGAGGGCACGCCGTAGCCCATGGCTCCGTTGGTGGGGCCGAGCTGGGTGCGGAAGCCCGTGTACTGGTGGAAACGCGACACCCAGCCGGCGAAGTTGCCCGCACCGTTGGTGATGATGGCATCCTCGGGCAGCTGGGTGCCGAGCCAGCGCATCACCTCGCTGAGGTTTAGCTCGCCCGGCACCGCCACGGGCTCGAGGTTCTCGATGTAGTCGGCGCGCGCGGCGTCGGTCCAGTCCTTCCAGCGCTCCGCCTCGGCCGGGCCCAGCTGCGCGGCCCACTCGGCGAATTCGGGCATGCCCGAGTTGATCATCAGGCTGGCCTGGTAGACGCGCCCGAGCTCCTCCGCGCCGGGGTGCACGTGGATGATGCGCTGCTCGGTCCTTGGCACCGTCAGCAGCGTGTAGCCACCGGTGGTGGCCTCGCCAAGGCGCGCGCCGGCCACGATCAGCAGGTCGGCCTCGCCGATGCGCTTCTGCAGCTTGGGATTGATGCCGATGCCCACGTCGCCGCAGTACAGGCCATGGCGGTTGTCGAACAGGTC
>CAZXJW010000386.1:0-2899 GCA_964641005.1 uncultured Rhodocyclaceae bacterium | reverse complement strand
CACCGCCACGTCCACGCCGGCCGCGAACTCCGCGCCGAAGCTGCCGCCTCGGCCACCGAGCATGGCATGCTTGAGCAGGTCCACGCCGTAGGTGTAGGGGTTGGCGAGCGCCACCGCCTTGAGCCATGCGGGCAGGCGCGTGATCGGGTAAAGCGAGCCGCTCAGGAAGAACACCGGGAAGATCACGAAGTTCATGATCGCCGCGAAGTTGTCCAGGGTGCGCGTGAAGGCCGCGGTGAGCATGCCGATGGCGGCGCAGGCCGCGGACACGAGCAGGAGTGCCGCAGCCAGCATCGGCCACGACACCGCACCCCAGGTGATGAATCCCAGCAGCGCGAGCAGCACGAGCAGCATAAGCGCCTGCAGCAGCGCCGCCGCCACGGCCGCCGCGGCCTTCACCAGCACGATCCAGTAGTGCGGAAACGGCGCGACGACCAGCATGCGCATCACGCCCGACTCCTTGTCGTAGACCATGGTGAGCGCCGAGAGCATGGCCGCGAACAGCATGGTCATGCCCAGAACGCCGGGGGCGAGGAACTGCTGGTAGGACAGTCCGCCCTCCGCCGCGAGCACCGCGCCGAAGCCCCCGCCGATCACCAGCAGCCAGATCATGGGCCGCACCATGGAGGCCACCAGGCGGGTGCGCTGGCGCAGCATCTTGAGCACCTCGCGATGCAGGACGGCGAGCACCGGCCTGAGCATCACGCTGCCTCCTTCGCGCCGCCGGCGGGGGGCGCGGCCTCGCCCGCGTGCACCCACAGGAACACGTCGCCGAGGTTGGCCCGGCGCACCCGCATGGCGCTCGCGAGCGGGCCGAGTTCGTCCTGCAGGCGCGCGAGCGACGCGGTTTCCTCGTGGGGCCAGCGGTACAGCGCCAGCGGTCCTTCCTTCAGGCCGCGCCCGAGCAGCGGCTCGGCACGGGCCATGAGCTCGTCCGGCCGCTCGCTCTCGAACTCCACCACGTGCCGGCCCAGGCCGTCCACGAGTGCGCGTGGCGTGCCCTGGCTGACCAGCCTGCCCTTGCGAACGAAGGCGACCCGGTCACAGGCGTCGGCTTCCTCCAGGTAGTGCGTGGTGAGCAGCACCGTCATGCGGTTGCGGGTGCGCAGGCCCTCGATGAAGCGCCAGATGCGCCGGCGCACGGGGAGGTCCAGGCCGATGGTGGGCTCGTCGAGGAACAGCACCCGCGGCTCGTGGAGCACGCCGCGGATGATGTCCACCGCGCGACGCTGGCCGCCGGAGAGCGCGCCCACCGGGGCGTTCCACTTCTCCGCCATGCCGAACAGCTCGAGCAGCGCCCGGGCACGACCGTCGGCGGCGTCTCGCGAAAGCCCGTGCAGGGCGCCGGCGAAGCGCAGGTTCTCCGCCACCGACAGCGTGCGATCCAGCGCGGACTCCTGGAACACCAGCCCGATGCGCGCGCGCACCTGCACCGGGTGCGTGCCCACGTCGAAGCCGGCCACCCGCGCGCTTCCCCCGCCGGGTTTCACCAGGGTGGAGAGCATGTGGATGGTGGTGGTCTTGCCCGAGCCGTTCGGTCCGAGGAGCCCGAAGAACTCGCCCTCGGCGATCTGCAGGTCGAGTCCCGCGACGGCCTCGACCTCGCCGTAGCGGCGCGAGAGGCCGCGGGTGAGAACCGCCGCGGCGGGATTGTCCTCGCTCACGGGGCCACCCTCCGAGCCGTGCGCTTCAGCGTGAGCGCCCTCGAGCGAGCCGCTGGCGTGCTCATGCCACCGGCGTGGTGGGCTTCGCCTTGGCGGTGAGCGCGCGCGAGTTCCTGTCGTCGCGGAACACGATGGGCTTGACGTTGGCCGGCAGGGTGGGGCGGTCGGCCCGCTCCACGGCCTCGGTGACCAGGTGATGATGCGGCGAGAGGTCGCAGACCGGGTCGGCGTTGGTGGCGTCACCCGTGAGCATGAAGGCCTGGCAGCGGCAGCCGCCGAAGTCCTTCTCCTTCTCGGGGCAGGACCGGCAGGGCTCCTTCATCCAGCTGTCGCCGCGGTAGGCGTTGAAGCCGGGCGAGTCGTACCAGATCCAGCGCAGGTCGTGGTCGCGCACGTTGGGGAAGGTGAGACCGGGCAGCATGCGTGCCTCGTGGCAGGGCAGCACCACCCCGTCGGCGGTGACGGTGACGAACAGCGAGCCCCAGCCGTTCATGCAGGCCTTGGGCCGGTTGGCGTGGTAGTCCGGCACCACGAAATACACCTTCATGGCGTTGCCCACGCGCTCGCGGAACCGGTTGGTGACCTCCTCGGCGCGCTGGAGCTGGTCGCGGCTGGGCAGCAGCTGGTCGCGGTTCTCGAAGGCCCAGGCGTAGTACTGGGTGTTGGCGAGCTCCACGTACTCGGCGCCGAGTTGCTCGGCCATCTCGAGGATCTGCTGGGTGTGGTCGATGTTGTGGCGGTGGAGCACCACGTTGAGCACCATGGGGTAGTCGTACTTCTGGATGAGCTCGGCCACCCGCTTCTTGAGCTCGAAGGTCTTGGTGCTGGAGAGGAAATCGTTCATCTCCCGGGTGGAGTCCTGGAACGAGAGCTGGATGTGGTCCAGGCCGCCTTCCTTGAAGGCCGCGATGCGCTTCTCGTTCAGGCCGATGCCCGAGGTGATGAGGTTGCTGTAATAGCCGAGCCGGCGCGCCTCGGCCACCAGGATCTCGAGATCGTCGCGCACCAGGGGCTCGCCGCCGGAGAAGCCAAGCTGGGTGGCGCCGAGCTCGCGGCCCTCGCGCAGCACCTTGAGCCACTCCTCGGTGTTGAGTTCGGGCCCGTAGCTGGTGTAGTCCGTGGGGTTGTAGCAGAACACGCAGTGCAGCGGGCACTTGTAGGTGACTTCGGCCAGCAGCCAGAGCGGGTTACCGGGCTTTTTCGCGGATCCAGCCGTTTCCATGTGCCACCTCGAG
>CAZXJW010000385.1:0-2906 GCA_964641005.1 uncultured Rhodocyclaceae bacterium | reverse complement strand
CTGCACTTCGAACTGCGCCGCTTCGGCAAGCCGGTGGATCCGCTCTCCCAGCTGCCGGGCGAGCGTCCGCCTTCCTGAGCCGCTATCCGCGGCGCGTTGCAGGCCGGAATGCCCGCACCCGCCGCCGCAGTTCGTCCAGCGCCCCGGGTGCCGCCACCCGCCCGTAGCGCAACTGCGCCACCAGCGCGGCGATGGCGCGCACCTCGCGAGCGGAATCCGGCAGCGCCGCTGCCACCCGTTCGCCATGGTCGATGGGCCCCTCGTCGGGGCGCCGCCCCAGGCCCAGCGGCGCGAGCCTGGACGACAGGGTGTTCCAGGCGCGCATCACGGCGTCCGGGGCTGCCTCGCGCAGGCGCCGCAGGGTGAGGAGCGTCAGCACCAGCACGACGGCGCCCGTGGCGGCGGCCAGCGCTGCGGCGAGGTTCTGCCAGGTGGCCCTGGGCATGCCAAGGCGCTGGAAGATCTCGCGCTGGCGCTCGGGCGTGTAGCCCAGCACCCACTGGTTCCAGCCGTTGGCCATGGCGTCGAGGGTGAAGCGCGCACGCTTGAGCAGCGCATTGTCGGTGCGCACCATCAGTGGCAGCGGCTCGCCGGCCGGCACTGCCGCGGCGATACCGGCCTCGATGCGCTGGGGCGAAACGGCGGCGGTGGGATCGATGCGCACCCAGCCCTCGCCCTGCAGCCAGACTTCGGCCCAGGCGTGCGCTTCGGACTGGCGCACGATGAGGTAGTTGCCCACGGGATTCATGACGCCACCCTGGTAGCCGGTGACGATGCGAGCCGGCACGCCTGCGGCGCGCATCAGGAAGACGAAGCTCGAGGCGAAGTGCTCGCAGAAGCCGCGCCGCACGTCGAACAGGAACTCGTCCACGCTGTCGCGGCCGAGTTCGGGCGGCGCGAGGGTGTAGAAGAACGGCTGGTCGCGGAACAGGGCGAGGCTGCGCGACACCAGGTCGCGGGGGTCGTTGCTCTGCTCGCGAAGCCGCAGCGCCAGCTCGCGCGCGCGCGGGTTGTAGCCGGCCGGCAGTGCCAGGGCACGCTGCAGGTTGCGCGGCGATTCCTCCTGGCCGGCGCGATACACCAGCCAGGAGGCGAGTTCGTAGCGCATGCGCGCGCGCACCGGCCTCATGGTGAGGAGCTGGAAGTCGGCGGTGAGCAGGCTGCCTTCCAGTCGCCGGGCGGGGATGTCCACCGCGAACAGCCAGCGCATGTTGTGGGGCTCGAGCGTCACGGCGTAGCTGATCGGCTCGGAGAGGTCGCGCAGCACCGTGCCCGCGATGGGAGCCGCCTCGCCGGCACGCCAGGTGCGGCCGTCGAAGTCCCACATCACGGGACCGCGCCAGTACAGCCGGGTCGGCGGAGGGGGCGGCGTGAGGAAGTCCACGCGGAAGGCCACCGCATCCGACAGGCTCAGGCTCGACAGGCTGCCCGGGGACATGGAGTCGGACAGGCCGGTGAGAGCCGAATTCTGTGCCAGGGGCAGTCCCCACAGCGGCCCCTGCACGCGGGGAAACAGCAGGAACAGCACCAGCATGAGCGGGGCGGCCTGGGCCAGCATCACGCCGGCGCCGCGCAGCAGCGGGGAGATCGAGGCGCGGCCGGGCTCGCGCTGGAAGGCCATCAGGCAGGCGGTGAGCACCCAGACGCATCCGAGCAGGTACAGCGCCGTGGCGATGCTCTGCGAGTACAGGAAGCCGGTCACGAGCAGGAAGTAGCCCAGCAGCACCAGCACGTGCGCGTCGCGTCGCGCCCGCAACTCCAGCGTCTTCAGGCAGAGCATCAGCAGCAGCAGGCCCACGGCGGAGTCGCGTCCGTAGAGCATGCCGTAGGACTGCCAGATGCCCACGGCCGCGCCGGCGGCCAGCACCGAGAGCCACCACCCCGGCGGCATTCCCATGCCGCGCCAGGCGAACAGCGCACGCAGGCCCAGCACCCCTGCCACCGCGATGCTCACCCAGGCGGGCACGCGCAGGGCATGCGGAGCCACCACGAGGCCGAGGGCGGCGAGCAGCCAGAGCACGCGCGCGGTATCGAGGGACGCATCCACGGCACGCCCCCTTCCTCGGCGCCGCGCCCGGATTGCAGGCGAGGCCGTCGCGCGCGTGGATGCGTTCACGGCCCGGGTGCCCCGAGCCGGTACAGCGCCAGCGCCTCGAGGCAGCGGTCGCGATGCGCACCGCCGTTGTCGGGCTCCACCTCGCGATCGGGCAAGCGCAGGCCGTAGGCGTCCCCGGCGGCCTCCGCGCTGAGGACCCAGCGCGCCAGCCGCGACAGGCGAGCCTCGTCGTCGAGCTGGCGCGGCAGCAGCATCCAGTCGAACCACAGCCGGCGCCCCGAACGGCCTGCGAACTGCTTGGTGAGAAGCCGGCCATCCCGGGCCAGAGCCTTCCACGCCACGTGGCGCAGGGAATCGCCGGGCTGGTACTCCCGCAGACCGGCGAAGTCGTCGGTGCCGCGGCCGCTCGAGCCCGACTCGCCCGCATCGGGAAGCAGGTCGGGCATGGGCGGCTCACCATCCTCGGGGCGCGGCCACACCACGACGTCCATGGGCAGTTCCACCCACGACCAGGCGCGGAACAGTCCGAGCGGCCAGGTGGTGGATACGCGCAGCCGGGGCAGGACGAGCCGGCCCCGCCGCCGCGTGGACACGTTCACGCGCGCCACGCAGGTGGTCCTGCCGGGTACGTCCGTCACCGCGTCGGTGGCGCCCTCGGCCTCGAGGCGGATGGAGGCGCGCTCGAGCGAGGCGGCGTTGGCGAGCAGGACGTCGAAGCCCGCCGCCTCGCCCGAGAACACCGGCTCCACCCGGCCGGGCCTGAGCACGAGTTGCGCGAGGTTTCGCCAGGTGTGCAGCATGGCCACCAGCCCCAGACCGGCCAGCAGGAAGGCGAGCACGTAACCCAGGC
>CAZXJW010000384.1:0-2923 GCA_964641005.1 uncultured Rhodocyclaceae bacterium | reverse complement strand
CGCCCGCCCACGGCCAGGTCGGCGGACAGGCTGTCGTCCAGCAGGTTCATGCGCGCAGCCTGCGGCCAGTCGCGGGCCAGGGCTTCGTTGATCGGCGCCACGGAATGGGCCAGCGCGTGGACCAGAGCGATCCGGGTCATGCGCTCGCAAGCTCGGGCTCAGGCCGCAGGCGGCGCCCCTGCAGCCACCAGATCAGTCCGACGATCAGGAGCGTGGGCGCAAGCACCCAGTGCTGCGACGGCCGCGCCGGGTTGGGCAGGCGCAGCTCCGTCACCTTGTAGCCCTGCTCCACGCCCAGCTTGCGGGCGCGGCTGCCGAACTTGACGTTGGCGATCTCCAGATCGCCGCCCAGCTGGGTGAGCGTGACGCCACCGCTGCGCAGGCGCTCGCGCCCGGTCGCCCCCTCGCCCAGCGGCAGCGCCACCGTCTTGGTGAGGCTGCGGCCGTCCAGGTTTTCCCCTGCGATGGTGACCACCAGCCATTCGTCGGTCCTCAGCTTGTCGGCCACCGCATAGAGCTGTGACGGCGGGGCACTCACGTACTTCGGGGCGATGCGGTCGATCACCCAGTCGGGGCGGAAAAACAGCATGGCCGCCGCCAGCAGCAGCGCGACCTCCGTCCAGGTGCAGCGCGTGCGGAACCACTTCATCGTGGCCGCCGCGAACAGGAGCGAGGCGATGACGGCGGTGGCGACCACGATCGCGAGCTCCCACCAGGAGGTAACGCCGATCAGCAGCAGCTGGGGATTGAAGATGAAGACGAAAGGCAGGAGCACCGTGCGGAAGCTGTACCAGGTGGCCTGCCAGCCGGTGGCGTTCGGATCCTCCCCGGAGATGGCCGCGGCCGCGTAGGAAGCCAGGCCCACGGGCGGCGTCACGTCCGCCATGATCCCGAAGTAGAAGACGAAGAGGTGCACGCCGATCAGCGGGATCACCAGCCCGCTGCGCGCCCCCAGCTCCACGATCACCGGCGCCATCAGGGTGGCCACCAGGATGTAGTTGGCGGTCGTGGGCACGCCCGCGCCGATGAGCAGGCAGACCACCGCCGTCAGCGCCAGCATCAGCAGCACGTTCCCGCCCGACACGTACTCCACGAACTCGGTCATCATCAGGCCCAGGCCGGTGAGCGTGATCGCGCCCACGATCAGCCCCGCGCTCGCGCAGGCCACCGCGATGCCGATCATGTTGCGGGCCGACAGCACCAGGCCGCGCCCCAGGTCTGCCACGCCCTGGCGCAGCGCCGCGGCCACGCCGCCGGTCTTGCGGAAGAAGGCTTCGGCGGCCGGCTGCACCAGCACCATCGCGATCGCGGCCGTGGTTCCCCAGAACGCTGCGGAGCCCGGCGACATTTCCTCGACCATCAGGCACCACAGCATGGCGATGATGGGGATGAAGAAGTGCACCCCGGCACGCACCGTCGGCCAGGTCTGCGGCAGGTGCAGCACCGGCGCGGAGGCATCGTCCCGGGGCAGCGGCGGATGGCGCGACGAGTAGACCATCAGCGCCACGTAGGCAGCGGCGGTTGACAGGGCCAGCACCCAGCCGGCCGCGGCGCCGAACAGGTGGCGGATGCCCATGATGCCGCCGTACACCAGCGCGAAGGCGCAGAAGGTGCCGCCCGCGCCGAGCAGCCAGCCCAGGATGCGGCCGGCCCACGGCCGCGGCTCGCGCCGGATGGGCTCGATGCCGTACTTCAGCGCCTCGAGGTGGACGATGTAGAACAGGGCGATGTACGAGATCAGGGCCGGCAGCAGCGCGTGCTTGACGATTTCCGAGTACGGGATGCCCACGTACTCGACCATCAGGAAGGCGGCGGCCCCCATGACCGGCGGAGTGATCTGCCCGTTGATGGAGGACGCCGCCTCGATCGCGCCGGCCTTCACGCCCGAATAGCCCGTGCGCTTCATCAGGGGGATGGTGAACATGCCGCCGGACACGACGTTGGACACCGAGGAGCCCGACACCAGGCTGTTCATCGCCGAGGAGACCACGGCCACCTTGGCCGGGCCGCCGCGCAGGTGCCCCAGCAGCGCCAGCGACACCTGCAGCATGTAGTTGCCGGCCCCGGCGATGTCGAGCATGGTGCCGAACATCACGAACAGGAACACGAAGGCCGTGGACACGCCGAGCGCGACGCCGTACACGCCCTCGGTCGTGAGCCAGAAGTGCGAAATGAAGCGGGAGAGCGATGCGCCCTTGTGCTGGATCACGTCGGGCATTAACGGCCCCGCGAACACGTACAGCAGGAACAGCCCCGTGGTGACCAGCATGCCGAATCCCATGGAACGGCGCGTGGCCTCCAGCATGATGACGACGCCCGCCGTCCCGGCAACGATGTCCAGGAGCGTGGGCTGCCCCGGCCGGACGGCCAGCTGGTTGTAGAACAGGAAGAGGTACGCGGCGCAGAAGGCTCCCGCGAACGCGAGGAGCCAGTCGGCCACCGGCACCCGGTCGCGGGGCGAGCGCTTGAAGGCCGGGAACGCGCAGAAGGCCAGGAACACCGCGAACGCGAGATGCACCGCACGCGCCTGGGTGTCGTTCAGGATGCCGAAGCCCAGCACGAAAGGCAGCGGGGAGGCATACCAGAGCTGGAACACGGCCCATGCCCCGGCCACCAGGGCAAGGACACGGCCCACGGCGCCGCGCGGCTCGCGGCCTCCCAGTTCGGCGTCCTTGACCAGCTGGTCCAGTTCCTCGGCGGTGGCCTGCGCCTGTTGTGCCATCGTCTTCTCCTCAGTGCTGGCGAAAAAAAGGCCAGGAGGCTTGCGGCTCCCGGCCCGGATGCGCGGCGCGCGGGGCGCCTGCCGCCCTTTACTTGATCCAGCCCTTTTCACGGTAGTAGCGGGCGGCGCCCTCGTGCAGCGGCGCCGACAGGCCGTCCTTGACCATGTTCTCGGGCTTCAGGTTGGCCAGGGCCGGGTGCA
>CAZXJW010000383.1:0-2960 GCA_964641005.1 uncultured Rhodocyclaceae bacterium | reverse complement strand
GCCGCAAGGTCGGCTACAAGGCGGCCTTCACCAACCCGGCGCTGCAGAAGCGCTTCGGCGTGACCGAGCCCTCCTGGGGCACCATGTACGAGTCGATGATGGTGCCCACGGGGACGGCGCTGCCGGCGAAGTTCGGCGCACGCCCGCTGCAGGAGGCCGACTTCGTGGCCATCGTGAAGGACGCCGGCCTGGCGGATGCCACCACGCCGCTGGAGGCGCTCCAGCACCTCAGCGCGGTGGTGCCCTTCATCGAGCTGGCCGATCTCATGATCGAGGGCAATCCGGGCGGCACGGCCCTGATCGCCACCAACATCGGTTTCCGCGGTGGTGCGCTCGGTCCGAGGATTCCCGTGGAGGCCACCCAGGCCTTCGTGGACGCGCTCGCGAACATGACGGTGGTGATGACCGAGGACGTGTCCGGAAAGGAACTCGGCCGCGTCAAGGGCACGGCGCTCATGGACCACCCGCTCAACGCCGCCATCTGGATCGCCCGGGCGCTGCGGCGCGAGGGCATCGCGCTGAAGCCTGGCGACCTGCTGAGCCTCGGCGGCTACATCCCGCCCACGCCCACCCAGCCGGGCACCGAGATCACGGTGCGCTACCTGGGCCTGCCGGGCGACCCGTCGGTGAGCGTGCGATTCGAATGAGCTTGCGCATCGTCGCGGGCGACGAGCAGGCCCATGGCGCGGCGGTGCTCGCCATCTTCAACGACGCCATCCTGCACTCCACCGCGCTGTACGAGTACCGGCCGCGCACGCCCGAGGTGATGGCGCGCTGGTTCGCGGCGCGGCGCGAGAGCGGTGCGCCGGTGCTGGTGGCCGAGGACGAGGACGGCGCGGTGGCGGGCTTCGCGAGCTGGGGGCCGTTTCGCAGCTTCCCGGCCTACAAGTACACGGTGGAGCATTCGGTGTACGTGCAGCGCGAGCGGCGCGGGCGCGGCGTGGGCAGGGCGCTGCTCCGCGCGCTGCTGCAGCGGGCCGAGCTGCAGGGCGTGCACGTGATGGTGGGCGCAGTGGATGCATCCAACGCCGCCAGCGTGGCGCTGCACGAGCGCATGGGGTTCGTGCACGCCGGGCGGCTGCACGCCGTGGGATTCAAGTTCGGACGCTGGCTGGACCTCGATTTCTACCAGCGCACGCTGGCGGGGCCGGCGGAGCCGGTGGACGGCTGAGGCAGGTTGCGGGGGCCCTCAGGCGGCGTCGTTGGGGGCGTAGAGCTCCACCACGTTGCCTTCCGGGTCGCGCACCTGGATCGCGGAGAACTCCGCGCCCACGTACACCTCCTTGTCGAAGCGCTTCGCCCACCCGTCGAGGGCGCCGCGGCCCTGCAGGCGAAAGCCCATGTGCAGCTCGGGTCCGCGCTCGAGCGGCTCGCCGGCCTGGAACACCAGCAGCACGCCGGGTCCGCGGGCGCGGTGCTCGTCCTGGCGCAGGCCGAAGGTCTCGGCGTACCAGCGTGCCTGGGCGATGGGGTCGCGGGCGGGGATGTTGAGGTGGTCGAGGACGAGGACGGGCGCGGGCATGGGGCGGTCCGGTTCTGAGGCGAGGGCCCGATGGTAGAGCAAGGTCCCGGGGCCTGCCGCGCGCGGCTCACCTCGCGGCGGGATCGGTCTCGATCCAAACCTCGTTGCGGCGCATGAACCACGGGGTCCAGGGCGGGTCGTAGCGCGCCCACACCGGTTCGCCACGGGCCGCCAGCGCCTCGGTGGCCATCGCCTCGCGCAGCTTCGCGAGGTGCTCGCGGTAGCGCTTCTCCGACCACAGGCCGGAGTAGCGGATCACGGCCCAGGTCCGCGCGGGTTCCTCGCGCAGCACGATGCGGCGGTCCTCGGGTTCGGGCAGGGTGTCCAGGCGCCACTGGCGCGGCATGGTGAAGCGCACCACGTGCTCGCCGGGGGCGGACTCGGCCATGGCCACCGGGGCGGTCATGGCGATCTTCTGCGGGGTCCGGGTGACCGGGGCGGTCATCTCCACTTTCCGCGCGCCCTTGTTCTTCCCGAAGATGTAGCCGGCCAGGATGCGGAAGCCGGCGTTGCCGGCATCCTCCGCGTCGCCCGGCACGCTCACCTCGGCCACCACCTGGGGTTCGTAGCGGCGGATCTCGAAGGCGGGGTACTGGCGCAGCACGGTGTAGGCGGGTTCTTCGACGGCCATGGCGGCGGGGGTGGCGATCGCGAGGGCGAGCAGCAGGGCGCAGGTGCGCATCGGGCGGGGTCCGGCAGGTTGGGGTGGCGATGGGACAGCGGCGCGTGCCGCAGGTGCCGCGGGCTCTCAGGCGAACAGGCCCTGCAGGTACCAGCGTTCGGCCGCGTCGATGCCGATTTCGCGGTAGATCCACAGCCGGGCCTGCGCGGCGCTGCGGGCGACGAAGTAGTCGCGGCGCACGTCGCCGTCGTCCCACCAGCCCGACTCGATGCGCTCGGGGCCCTCGAGCAGTTCGAGCGGTCCGTCCAGGCGCGGGCCCTGCGCACCGGCAGCGAGCGGGCGCGGCTCGGCCAGCAGCCACAGCGGGCGCGGGGCGGGGTGCGGGCTGCCGGCCGGGGTGCCGGGTTCGGCGGCGCGGTGGGCGAGCTCGGGGCGGTGCTCGGGCACCAGCGCCAGGCCGTGGACCGCGTCGCGGCCGAGGCGGGCGCGCAGCCGCTCCACCAGCGCGGCGCGGCTCTCGGCGCCGCTGCCCGGCTCGGCCAGGAAGGACAGGCTCTGGGGCGCGAGCTGCATGGATTCCTCGAGGGCGATCCCGAAGGCCTCCACCGGTCCGGGCAGCGCCAGGCGCGAGAGGCGCTCGCGGGCGAGCACGCCGAGGTGTGCGGCGTCGCGGCTGGGCATGGACAGCTCCAGGCGCACGCGGGTGGGCGGGTGGTCCTCGTGCTCGAGGGTGATCTGCACGCGGGTGGCGCCCTGCTGGCGGCCGGCCAGGAAGCCGCACAGCAGCTTGGCCCCAAAGGAGGGCGGGCCGCTCCC
>CAZXJW010000382.1:0-2989 GCA_964641005.1 uncultured Rhodocyclaceae bacterium | reverse complement strand
GGTCTCGCGCACGTCCGCCTCCGCCACGGCGCCCGTCTTGAGCCACTTGCGGGTCTCGGCGTCGGGCGTCACGGTCATGGGGTCGGCGGCGGGGGCGGCCGGCTTGGCCGGCGCCCCGGCCGCGGCCTTGCTGGCGTCCGGCTTGGGGGCATCGGCCTTGTCCTTGTCACCGCAGGCGGCCAGGGCGGCCGAGAGGGCGAGGATGGCGAGGGCGTGGGTGCGGTTCATCGGGCGTCTCCGGGGAGGTCCTTGGCGGTGAGGCGTTCGATCTCGATCAGGGCGGACTGCTTCTCGAAGCGGGCGGCGAGGAAGTCGGCGCGCACCGAGCGCAGCACGCGCTGGGCATCGAGCACCTCGATGAAGCCGCGCTCGCCGAAGCGGTAGGCGTTCTGGGCCACCTGGAGGGCGTTCTCGGCCTGCTTGAGCAGGCCGCCTTCGAAGGCGGCGATCTGCTGCCGGGCCACCAGCAGGCGGTTGTAGTTGACCTCCAGTTCGCCGTTGAGCTGGATGCGGCGCAGTTCCGACACCGACACGGCCTGCTGGAACACGGCCGCCGCCTCGCCGATGGGACCCTGGCGCTGGTCCCACAGCGGGATGGGCACGGCCACACCGAAGATGTTGCGGCGCGTCTCCGGATCCTGGTCCACGCCGGCGAACAGGGTGGGGCGGGGGACGCGCAGCGCCCGCTCCGCCTCCACCCGTGCCTGCAGCCTGCGGACGTCCGCCTGGGACTGCTGCAGGGAGGGATAGCGATCGAGCATCTGCTTGCGCAGGTCCTCCAGTGAAGCCAGGTCCACCCGTCCGGGAAGGTCTCCCGTCACGTCGGTGTCCAGCGGCAGCGGCGCGCCGATCAGCACCCGCAGGGTGGCCAGGGCCTGGGTGACGCGCAGCTTGGCGCTCTGGGCCTGGTTGGCCGCCACCTGCAGTTCAGCCTCGGAACGGGTCAGCTCGAACTTCGGACCCTCGCCCACCTTGACCCGCAGTTCGATGCGGTTGCGGATCTGTTCCAGCAGCTTCTGGTTGTCGAGCGCGAGGTCGTACTCGGCCTTGCGGCGCAGCACGTCGGAGAAGGCCTGGCGCACGTCGGCACGCACCATCAGGCGCGCCTCGTCCAGGGCGTAGCGGCTGCCCTTCAGGCCTTCCTCGGCGGCGCGGATGCGCGGGTTGCGCTGGTTGGGCAGGTCGATGGGCTGGCCGATGCTGATGCTGGTGCCCTGGCCAGAGGTGAGTCCGGGCACGCGCGCCCGCACGCCGCCGGTGAGGAGTTCGAGCTCGGGGTTCGGGTAGGCGCGCGCCGTGCGGATGCCGCTGCTGGCGCGCTCCACCTCGGCCAGCGCACTCTGCAGGCGCGGGCTGTAGCGCTCGGCGAGTTCGAGCGCCCGCTCGAGGGTGAGCTGCTCCGAGGCGAGCGCCGCGGGCGCGCTCGCAAGCAGGAGGGCCGCGGCGGCAAGGCGCGCGCGGAACGAGGGCGACAGGGTCATGCGAAGTCCTCGATCGGTTCGAGGGTGGAACGGGCAGCCGGGCAAAGACGGGGGCTGCGGAGGGCTTCCGGCAACGACGGTGGCAATCGGGGCGCCGCGCCGGAAACACGAGAGTTTACGGACGCTTGCCCGATTTCTGGAACCCGTCGGGCGGATTTCCGGCGTCGTTCAGGCGCGGGGAGGCCGCAAGGGCGGGGCGGGTGGAGGGCCCTCGGCGAGGGAGGGGAGGGCTCGGCGGGTGAGCATGGCGGGCGGGGCGGGCCCTGCAAGCCAGTCCGGGAACAGGACTCCGGGCTGGGTGAGGTCGGCCTGCGGGCATTCGAGTTCGGTCCCCACGGACACCGCGGTGCGCGGTTGGAAAGGTGTCTCCACGTCCGAGGCCGGCCCGGACACGGCCGCCAGCAGGGCAGCCAGCGCCACGAACGCCCAGAGGGCACGGCGCAGCCTGCGGGAGAGCGGAACGGGAACCGTCGTCATGGTGGAAGAGGGATTGTGCACCGCGCCATGAATGGACGCACCCCTTTGTCATGGATGACGGTGGTTAGTTCCGGGCCATGGCGCCGCCGTGGGGCGCGCCGGCATACTGCGCCTCCACCCGCTCCGTCCCTGGTCGAGGTCCTGCGCCATGCGTCCGCCCCCGCTGCAACCCTCGACCCAGGCCTCCCCCGCGGCGCGCTGGCTGCCGCTGCTGCACGCACTGGCCGACGCGGCCGATGCCGTGTCGCTGCCGGCGTTCGAGGCGGGCCCTGGCTCTGTGGCCAGCAAGGCCGACGGCAGCATCGTCACCGAGACCGACCGGGCCGTGGAGCGCGCCGTGCGCGCCGCGGCGGAGGCCGCTGGGCTGGCGGTGCTGGGCGAGGAGTATGGCGGCACCGCCGGCGAAGGCCCGACTCTGGTGGTGGATCCCATCGACGCCACCGAGAACTTCGCCCGCGGCGTGCCCGTGTACGCCACGCTGCTCGCGGTCGAAGTGGCGGGCGAAATGGTGGCCGGGCTGGTGAGCGCGCCGGCGATGGGCGCGCGCTGGCATGCTGCCCGCGGGGCCGGCGCCTGGCGCGGCGAGGAGCGGCTGAGCGTGTCGGCGGTGGACAGGCTCGAGGCCGCCACGGTCTTCCACGGCGGCACTCACGCGCGCGTGCTGCCGCTGCTGCAGGCGGCGCGGCGCAGTCGCGGCTTCGGGGACTTCTGGCAGCACGCCCTCGTGGCGGAGGGGCGTGGCGAGGCCTCCGTGGATGTGGCCGTGGCGGTCTGGGACGTGGCGCCGCTGTATGTGCTGGTGGAGGAGGCGGGAGGCATCTGTACCGACCTCTCCGGTCGACGCGATCCTCGCGGCGGGAGCCTGCTGGCGGCCAACCGGCAGGTCCACGCCGCGGCGCTGGGATGCCTCGCGGGCCCGGCCCCATCCGGTTGACATGTGTCAACGCCGCGGACATCGGGGCACGCTAAGGTCCACCGGGTGAATCTCCCTCTCGCTCAGGAACGGGTCCACCGGCTGGCCGGCGGCCTGG
>CAZXJW010000381.1:1320-3004 GCA_964641005.1 uncultured Rhodocyclaceae bacterium | reverse complement strand
TCGCCACCACGATCATCAGTTCGATGAGGGTGAAACCTTGCTGGATGCGCTTCATTTGGGATGCTCCTGGGAGTCTGTATAGAGACACAATCGGGCGTTGTGCTGAGGGCCCGTTTTGCAAGGCGCATGCCAAATCCCCGGGCCCGGGACCGCGGTCGCGGCACCGCCCGGCGCCGGACCCGAGGGCGGTTCCCGCCCTCCAAATCCCTGACGGAAAAAAGCCTTGCGGACGGGTTGCGGGCAGATGACCCGGCCCGCGGGCGCCGCTGCACCGTGCTCCCCGGAGAACCCCGGGGCGCCGCGGTCAGGTCCTGACGTTTTCCGTCAGTCGCCCGAATAGCCGGGGATGCGCGCCACGTCCACGTCGTCGATCTGCTCCGGGTCGAGGAACTGCTCGGCGTAGCGCAGGTAGACCCGCTCGCGCACGAACAGGTCGAACAGGTCCGGGTCGATGTGGCCGTTGAGCTTGAACTTGCCGAGGATGTGCAGCGACTCGGTGAGCGTCTTGCCCTTCTTGTAGGGCCTGTCGCGGGCGGTGAGCGCCTCGAAGATGTCGGCGATGCCCATGATGCGGGCCTGCACCGACATCTGCTCGCGGACGAGGCCCCGCGGGTATCCCTTGCCGTCCATGCGCTCGTGGTGGCCGCCGGCGTACTCGGGCACGTTCTTCAGGTGCCGGGGCCAGGGCAGCGCCTCGAGCATCTTGATGGTGACCTCGATGTGGTGGTTGATGATCTGGCGCTCGCGCGCGGTGAGCGTGCCCGCGCGGATGCTCAGGTTCTCCACCTCGTCCTCGGTGAGGAAGTCGCTCTCCACGCCCTCCACGTTGCGCCAGCGGTACTTCTTGGAGATGGCATGCACCCGCTCCTGGTCCTCGGGGCGCATGGACTCCACGCCGATGTTGGCCGCGCGCAGGAAGGCGCGGTCCTCCTCGATCTCGAGAAGGCGCTGCCGGTAGGCCAGGTCCAGCACCGAACTGTCGGCACCGGGGCTGGCGAAGCGCGCGTCGAGCTTGGCGCGCAGCATGGCGATCTCGGCGTCGCGCTTGACGGCCTCGAAGCGCGTGTCCACGAGGTCGATGCGGTCGAAGATGGTCTGCAGCTTGGTGGCCTTGTCCACCACATGTACGGGCGTGGTGACCTTGCCGCAGTCGTGCAGCAGGCCGGCGATCTTGAGCTCGTAGCGATCGCGGTCGGACATGGCCCAGTCCGCCAGCGGGCCCTCGCTCGCGCGATGAGCGGCCTCGGCGATCATCATGGTGAGCAGAGGCACGCGCTCGCAGTGGCCGCCGGTGTAGGGCGACTTGTCGTCGATGGCCTCGTTGATGAGGTTGATGAACGACTCGAACAGGGCCTCGAGCTGCAGGATCAGCAGCCGGTTGGTGAGCGCCACGGCGGCCTGGGAGGCGAGCGACTCGGCGAGCCGCTGGTCGGCCTCGCTGAAGGCGGTGACCGCGCCGCTGGTGCGGTCCTGGGCGTTGATGAGCTGCAGCACGCCGATGATCTCGCCCTCGTGGTTCTTCATGGGAACCGTGAGGAAGGACTGGGAGCGGTAGCCCGTGCGGCTGTCGAAGGCCTTGGTGCCGGAGAAGTCGAACCCCTCCTCGGTGTAGGCGTCGACGATGTTGACCGTGGTGTCGCGCAGCACCGAGTAGGCCACCACCATGGAGGTGTTCTCGCGGCCG
>CAZXJW010000381.1:0-1310 GCA_964641005.1 uncultured Rhodocyclaceae bacterium | reverse complement strand
GGGATGCGCACCCCGGTGGTGCCGCCCATGGCGATGCCCAGCGAGTCGGTGCGGATGATCTCGAAGGACAGCCGGTCCTCGTCGCCCGCGTGGCGGCGATACAGCGTGCCGCCATCGGCGTTGGTGATCTTCTTGGCCGCAACGAGGATCACCTCGAGCAGGCGGTCGATGTCGCGCTCCCTGGAGAGCGCGATGCCGATGCCGTTCAGCTCCTCGAGGCGTCGGAACAGGTCGGCAGGCTCGTTCTGCATGCGGTCCATCGTCGGTCCGGTTGCGTGTCGGAGCAGGGTTGCCGGGGCCGCGTCTGCGGCGGCTCCCGGGATGTCACTTGATGCAGACCGCGCGGACCTGCTTCATGTCCGTGATGCCCTGCAGGACCTTCTCGATGCCGTCCTGCTTCAGGGTGCGCATGCCCTCGGCCAGCGCCGTGGCGACGATCTCCGCCACCCGCGCGTGCTCCTGGATGTGCTTCTTGACCGCATCGGTGCCCACCAGCAGCTCGTGCAGGCCGACCCGGCCCTTGTAGCCCGTGCCGCCGCAGGTGTCGCAGCCCACCGGCGAATAGAGCGTGATCTGCCCCTTGTCGTTGCCGAAGGTCTGCACCCACTCGCGGTACACCGCCTCGTAGGCGCCCTTGGGGTCCTTCTTCCATGCCTCGGTGTTCCTGAGTTCCACGCAGAACTCCTCGAGGATGCCCTTGATCTCCTCGGGCGTGGCCACGTGCGGCGCCTTGCACTTGGAGCACAGCCGCTTGGCCAGTCGCTGGGCCAGCACGCCGAGCAGCGCGTCGGCGAAATTGAACGGGTCCATGCCCATGTCGAGCAGGCGGATGATGGACTCGGGCGCGCTGTTGGTGTGCAGGGTGGCGAACACCAGGTGGCCGGTGAGCGAGGCCTCGATGCCGATGGAGGTGGTCTCCTTGTCGCGCATCTCACCCACCATGATGATGTCCGGGTCGGCGCGCAGGAAGGCCCGCATGGCGGTGGCGAAGTTCAGGCCCGCCTTGGGATTCATCTGCACCTGGCGCAGTCCCTTCTGGGTGATTTCCACCGGGTCCTCGGCGGTCCAGATCTTGGTCTCGGGGGTGTTCAGGTAGCCCAGCACGGAGTGCAGCGTGGTGGTCTTGCCCGAGCCGGTGGGGCCGCAGACGAAGAACAGTCCGTAGGGCTTGGAGACGCAGTCCTTGAGGTTCTTGTTGTTGCGCGTGGACAGGCCGAGCTTGTCCAGGGGGATGGGCTCGCCGGCGGCGAGGATACGCATCACGATGTCCTCGACGCCACCCTGCGACGGGATGGTGGCCACCCGCAGCT
>CAZXJW010000380.1:0-3027 GCA_964641005.1 uncultured Rhodocyclaceae bacterium | reverse complement strand
CGGTCGTAGTGGCCCTCGTCCTTCACCAGCACCGTGCGCGACAGGTAGTAGAAGTCCTCCACCCGGTACTCGGCCACGTTGGCCTCCAGCCCGTGCATCAGGGCGAGCCACTCCTTGACCGTGACGGGCACGCCGCCATCGCGCAGCTGGAAGAAGAAGTCGGTCAGCACGGGTGCTTCAGCGGCTGCGCCGCGACATGAACACCAGCCGCTCGAACAGGTGCACGTCCTGCTCGTTCTTGAGCAGCGCGCCGTGCAGCGGCGGGATGATCTTGCCCGTGTCCTGGCTCGCCAGGGCCTCGGGCGGGATGTCCTCGGCCACCAGCAGCTTGAGCCAGTCGAGCAGCTCCGAGGTGGAGGGCTTCTTCTTGAGCCCCGGCACCTCGCGGATCTCGAAGAAGGCGTTCAGGGCCGCCGCGAGCAGCTGCTTCTTGATGCCGGGGTAGTGCACCTCGACGATCTTCTCCATGGTCTCGCGGTCGGGGAAGCGGATGTAGTGGAAGAAGCAGCGCCGCAGGAAGGCGTCCGGCAGCTCCTTCTCGTTGTTGCTGGTGATGATGATGGCCGGGCGGTGGCGCGCCTTCACCAGCGTCTGGGTCTCGTAGACGTAGAACTCCATGCGGTCGAGTTCGCGCAGCAGGTCGTTGGGGAACTCGATGTCGGCCTTGTCCACCTCGTCGATGAGCAGCACGCTGGCCTGGTCGGCGTCGAAGGCCTCCCACACCGGCCCGCGCTTGATGTAGTTGGCGATGTCGTGCACGCGCGGGTCGCCGAGCTGGGAATCGCGCAGCCGCGACACCGCGTCGTACTCGTAGAGCCCCTGCTGGGCCTTGGAGGTGGACTTCACGTGCCACTGCAGCAGCGGGCGGCCCAGCGCCTTCGCCACTTCGAGGGCGAGCATGGTCTTGCCGGTGCCCGGCTCGCCCTTCACCAGCAGCGGGCGCTCCAGGGTGACGGCGGCGTTGACCGCCATGCGCAGGTCGTCGGTGGCGACGTAGGCGTCGGTTCCGGTGAATCTCATGGGGTTCTCGGGGAAGGGAAGTGGAGTCGGAAGGAATCGGGGGAGGTGGTGCGGCGGCGCGGGACCGCCGGGGGCGCGGTCGGATGTTGCAGCGCGAAACCCGGGAGCGTCAAACCGGGCTGCCTATAATCCCCCGAGTCGCCGATCGCCCGCACGAGCACCGGCCGGCCCCATCCCACCCCCGAGGATTCCCCCGCCATGCCGCGCTTCAACGCCAACCTGTCCATGATGTTCAACGAAGTGCCCTTCCTCGAGCGCTTCGGTGCCGCGGCGAAGGCCGGCTTCCGCGGCGTGGAATTCCTGTTCCCCTATGACTTCCCGGCCGCGCAGATCCGCGAGCAGCTCGACCGGCACCGCCTGGAGATGGTGCTGTTCAACATGCCCCCGGGCGACTGGGCAGCGGGCGACCGGGGGCTGGCCTGCGATCCGGCGCGCCGCACCGAGTTCCAGGACGGCGTGGGCCGGGCGCTGGAGTACGCCACGGTGCTGGGCGCGAAGCGCCTGCACGTGATGGCCGGCCTGCGGCCGCGGGGCGTGAACGAGGCCGCCATGCGCGCGGCCTACCTCGACAGCCTGCGCCACGCCGGCGCCGAGGCCGCGAAGCACGGCATCACCATCCTGATCGAGGCCATCAACGACCGCGACATCCCGGGCTTCTACCTCAGCACCTCGGCCCAGGCCTTCGACGTGATGCACTACGCGGCCGTGCCCAACCTCGCCTTCCAGTACGACATCTACCACATGCAGATCATGGAAGGCGACCTGGCGCCCACCATCGAGGCGAACCTCGCGCGCATCGGCCACATGCAGCTCGCCGACACCCCCGGCCGCCACGAACCGGGCACCGGCGAGATCAACTACCCCTTCCTGTTCGGCCACGTGGACCGCATCGGCTACACCGGCTGGATCGGCTGCGAGTACCGCCCCGCCGCAGGCACCGAGGCCGGCCTGGGCTGGATCCGGCCCTGGCTCTGAACGGTCCGGCCGCACCACCCCGGGATCGCGCGGACGCGCCGGCGCGGCAGCCCGGCCCGCCGCCGCACCCGCCGTCGCGCGCCCGCGTCTACGCCGTCCTCGCCTCGGCCGTGGCGGTGGTTTCCACCGCCTCGATCCTCATCCGTTACGCCCAGGCCGAGGGCGTGCCCTCGCTGGCCATCGCGGCGCTGCGGCTGTCCATCGCCGTGGCGCTGCTCACGCCGCTGGCCCTGCCCGGCCTGCGCCGCGAACTGCCGCGCCTCACGCGCCGCGACCTGGTGCTCGCAGCCGCCTCGGGCGCGGTGCTGACGGTGCACTTCGCGGCCTGGATCACCTCGCTCGAGTACACCAGCGTGGCGAGCAGCGCGGCCCTGGTAACCACGAACCCCGTGTGGGTAGGAATCGCTTCCTGGCTGGTGCTGCGCGAACGCGTGGGTCCGGCCGCCGTGGCGGGCATCGTGCTGGGCCTCGCCGGCAGCGGCCTGATCCTCGCCAGCGCGCCCGCCGAAGGCAGCGCCGCCTCCGCCCCGCTGCTGGGCAACGCGCTGGCACTGCTGGGGGCGCTGGCCGCCTCGGCCTACCTGCTCATCGGTCGCGGGCTGCGCGCCCGGCTCTCGCTGCTGTCGTATGTCTGGATCGCCTACGGCATCGCGGCCGTGTTGCTGTTGTGCACCGCAACCTTGTCGGGCGCGCTGGCGGCGCCGCTGTCGACCGCTGCGGTGCTGTTGCTGCTCGCGCTCGCCATCGGACCGCAACTGATCGGTCACACGGGCGTCAACTGGGCGGTGCGCCACGCCCCTGCCACCGTGGTGGCGCTCGCCATCCTCGGCGAGCCGCTCGGCGCGGCACTGCTCGCGTGGCTGCTGTTCGGCGAATCGTTTGGTGCATTGCAACTCGCCGGATTCGCATTGCTGCTCTGCGGCATCTTCCTCGCCGCGCGCGCCGCGGCCTGAGCGCCGCACGCACGCCGTCGGTGGTGCGCACTTCCCCACGCACCTTTCCGCGCGTTTTTTCGTTCGCGTTTACCACCGG
>CAZXJW010000379.1:0-3033 GCA_964641005.1 uncultured Rhodocyclaceae bacterium | reverse complement strand
AGCGCCACAGGTCCCACAGCGGCTTGATGGTGGTGTGCTTCTCGCGCTCGATGAAGGGCTCGGGGTCGAGGCCGAGCAGCTCGCCCAGCGTGCGCAGGAACTTCGTGGTGCTGTGCAGGCCGATGGGAGCCTGCAGGTAGGGCCGGTCCAGGGCCTCGCACAGCAGGCGGCCGAACTCGCGGTACATGCACACGTTCACGTCCGCGTCGGCGAGCTTCGCCACGTCGGCGAGGTGGCTGCCAAGCGGGAACACCATGTTCACCTCGGCGCCGATGCCCTCCACAAGGCGGCGGATCTCGGCCAGGTCCGAGGGCATGTTGAAGGTGCCGTAGATGGGCCCGATGATGTTCACGCGCGGCTTCTCGCCGTCCTTGCGGGGCTTGCGCGCGGGCACCTTCTTGGGGCCGAACTCGGTCCACAGCCAGTTCATGGCGCGGTTGGCGCTCTGCCACTGGTCCTCGTCGATGGTGCGCGGCAGGAAGCGGCGGATGTTGGTGCCCTCGGGCGTCACGCCGCCGCCGATCATCTCGGCGATGGAGCCGGTCACCACCACCGCGGGCAGGTGCGGGTCGAGGGTGGCGTGGGCGCGCTTCATGGCGCCCTCGGTGCCGTGCTGGCCGAGCTCCTCCTCGGCGAGCCCGGTGACCACGATGGGCAGCTCGTGCGGGGGCAGCGCGTCGGTGTAGTGCAGCACCGAGGTCACGGGCAGGTTCTCGCAGCCCACCGGGCCGTCGATGATCACCTGCAGGCCCTTCACGGCCGTGAACACGTACACCGACCCCCAGTAGCCGCCGGCGCGATCGTGGTCGAGGACCAGCATCAGATCATCTCCTCCGACTTGCGCTTGGCGGCGAGCTTCTCCATCTGCTTGCGGGTCTGCTCGCGGAACGCGGGCCGCGGCTGGGGCACATCCTCCCAGACACCCGCCGCATCGCCGCTGCCCACGCCCTCGAAGAACGCCTTCATGTCGTCGAACCGGCCCTGGTTCGCGAGGGCGGCATTGACCACTTGGGCGAGCGAGCCGGCGCCAGCCACCCCCATCAGCGGACGCGCCGAGATCAGGTTGGTGAAATACAGGGCGGGGATGCCCGCCTCCTTGGCCTTCTGCACCACCGGCGTGGTGCCCACGGCGAGGTCGGGCTCGAACTCCGCCATGGCGGCGAGGTCCTGCTCGAGCGAAGCGCGGAACTGGACGCGCACGCCCTTCGCCTCCAGCCATTCGCGGTCGGGATCGGACCACCGGGTGCGGGGACAGGCGCTGCCCACGTAGCGCACGTCGGCCCCGCTTTCCACCAGCAGCCTTGCCACGAGCAGCTCGGACCCCTCGTAACCGGAGAGCGTGATGCGACCCCGGATCGGCGAGCGCGCCAGTGCCGCCTCGATGGCGGGCAGCACCCGTTCCTTGGCCTCGCCCACGCGTGAATCGGGAATCCCGCACGCGCGACCGATGGACTCCAACCACGCGGCGGTGCCGTCGCGGCCCACGGGCGCGGAACCCACCACCGTTCGACCGGCAGCCTCGAACTCCCGCACGCAGGCGGTGTAAAAGGGGTGGATGGCCGCCACGGCGGCGCAGTCGAGCGCCGAGTACAGCTCGCGCCATTCACGGGTGGGCACCACGGGCCCGGCGGCCAGGCCCATCGGCTCGAGCATCATGCCGATGCCCACGGGGTCGGCGGGGAACATCTCGCCGAGCAGGCTTACGGTAGGCAGCTCGCTCACGCCATTGCGCGGGGCCGCCACGGGACCGCGTTCCGCCTCGGTACGGGCGTACTTCAGCATGGCACCCGCGAGCACGTCCTTGGCTTCCGCGTGGGTCGGGACGCCGAAACCCGGCACGTCGATGCCAATGATCCGGACGCCGTTGATCTCCTTGGGCAGCAGCTGCAGCGGCACGCCCGAGGCGGTGGGCACGCACAGGTTGGTCACCACCACCGCGTCATAGAGGGCCGGATCGGCGAGCTTGAACACCGCCTCGCGGATGTCCTCGAACAGCTTGCCGGTGACCAGGGTCTCGGAGTTGAAGGGCACGTAGCCCACCGTGCGGCGCGCGCCGTAGAAGTGCGAGGTGAAGGTCAGCCCGTACACGCAGCAGGCCGAGCCCGACAGCACGGTGGCGGTGCGCCGCATGCGCAGGCCCACGCGCAGGCTGCCGAAGGCCGGGCACATGCTCTGCGGCTGGTCGTGCGGGCCCTTCGGATAGTCCGCTGCGTAGCGCGCCAGGGTCTCGCTCTTTCCGGCGGCCTCGGCGGCACGCAGCATCTCGTCCTTGCCTGCATGGCAACCGAGCCCGTCCTGGCGCGTGGCGGCCACGATCGGGATCACCGGCTTCTGCGTGTTCGAAGGCTGCGACGCCATCCCGTCGAGCCGCACCGCGGCGGCGCCGTCGTAGGCCACCTCGCCCGCCGGCGGGCCGGCGCCGGGCATCGGTCCCGTGCCTTCAGGCGGCGTCATAGATCACCTCGAGGGACTTCTTCTCCTCGGGCTCGCGGCCGAGCATGTCGGCGGCGGTGGCCGGCTCGAGCACCACGCCGCGGCCCACGGCGTCGCCGCTGAACAGGCCGAGCAGGCCGTCCTGGGAGAGCGGCCGCGGATGGCGCGGCGGAGCCTCGGCCACGTTGGTGGCCAGTTCCTCGAACAGCGCACCCCACTGGCTGCCGGGGCGCCCGATGATCTCGTAGTTGGCGCTCTTGCGGCGGATGTCCTCGTGGGCGGGGATGGCGGCCAGGACGGGGATGTCCACGGCCTTGGCGAAGGCCTGCGCCTCGCCGGTGCCGTCGTCCTTGTTGATCACGAGGCCGGCCACGCCCACGTTGCCGCCGAGCTTGCGGAAGTACTCCACCGCCGAGCACACGTTGTTGGCCACGTACAGCGACTGCAGGTCGTTGGAGCCGACCACGATCACCTTCTGGCACATGTCGCGCGCGATGGGCAGGCCGAAGCCGCCGCACACCACGTCGCCCAGGAAGTCGAGCAGGACGTAGTCGAAGCCCCAGTCGTGGAAGCCGAGCTTCTCGAGGGTCTCGAAGCCGT
>CAZXJW010000378.1:0-3072 GCA_964641005.1 uncultured Rhodocyclaceae bacterium | reverse complement strand
TTCATATATGTACAGGGCCAGTGGCGCCTCGCGGCCGTCAACACGTTCGTAACCAAGTCCGGGCCTAATGGAAAGATGAGCGTGTACGGCACGGCCGGCGGCGGGGTGCTGCTCTCTGGCGCCAACGGCGACTGGGTACGGCGGATCATCGGCGAGACCGATCCACCCCCGGCCCTGGAGTTCACCCCCAAGCCCGGCGTACCGGAACCTCGCTCATGGTTCTTGCTTCTGCTAGGGCTGTCATTGGTGGGCGTCTCCATGTGGCGACAGCTGAGGCTCCGCCGCACCACCTAACCCCGGGTGCTCCGCCTGCGCAGGCTCACCGGCGGCTGTCCGCCCAACGGCACTTGTTTCCCATTTAGCGGCCCTCGGGGTCGCCAGACATTCCATAAAACCCAATCGAGGATCCCATGCGTCTTGTGCGTACCGCCTCCACCCTGCTCGTGACGGCTGCCGTCATCGCCCTTTCCGCCTGCGGCGGGGACGGTGGTGGGGGTGAAGAGAAGAAAGCCACGCAGGTGGCGGCCAAGGTCAACAGCGACGAACTCACCGTCCACCAGATCAACGCCGCGCTGCCGCGGATGAACAACCCGACCGAAGCGCAGGTGAAGGCGGCCACCAAGCAGGTGCTGGAGCGCCTCATCGACCAGCAGCTCCTCATCCAGAAGGCCGTGGAAGGCAAGCTCGACCGTGACCCCAACGTGCTGACCGCGCTGGAGAACTCCCGCCGCGAGATCCTGGCCCGGGCCTATGTGGAGCGCGTGATGTCCGGCGCCTCCGCCCCGGACGACGCCGCCGTGAAGGCTTTCTTCGAGCAGCACCCCGAGCTCTTCTCGCAGCGCCGCGTGTACCGCCTCCAGGAAGTCGCCATCGAAGCCCGCGGTGACGCCCTGGAAGAGCTGAAGAAAGCCCTCCCGCCCATGAAGACGCTGCAGGAAGTGGCCGACTACGTGAAGGCCAAGGGTCTGCGTGCCCGGAGCAACACCTCGGTGCGCGCGGCAGAACAGCTGCCCATGGAGTTCGCGGCCCGCGTGGCCAAGCTGCCCGACGGTGAAGTGGTGGCCGTGCCCGGCCCGCGCGGCGTGGCGGTCATCCAGATCCTGCAATCGCAGATGCAGCCCCTCAACGAAGAGCAGGCCAAGCCCTTCATCACGCAGTTCCTCCAGAACAAGGCCCGCATGGAACTCGCGCAGAACGAGCTGAAGGGGCTGCGCGCCGCCGCCAAGGTGGAATACATGGGCGACTTCGGCAAGGCGCCCGAAGGTGCCGAACCCGCCGCCGAAGGCGCGGGCTCGCAGTCGATGGAGCAGCAGCTCAACCAGGAAGCCGTCCCTGCCGCCGTCGGCGGCAAGGTGGACGACGACCACTCGGACGCCCTCGAGAAGGGGCTGAGCGGCCTCAAGAAGTAACCGTCGGAACACCCCGGCATCCGAACCCCGCCCCATGGCGGGGTTCGTTTTTTCGGGGGCGGGAATATCGCCCAGGCCCCGCGCGTTGTCCCAGGGCGCGGTGCCCGCGAGGTGCGCCAGCGTTGCGCACCGCAGCACGCCACAACCTGCCGCCCCCGGGCGCCGCCGCATGGTTGTCATGAATCCGCAGCACACTGGCCGGACGCAATGCGGACCGTGACGTGAACCTTGCGGCCGATTTACCGCCTGAACGGTACATAGATTGCTATTCGGGTTCTGTTTGCAGTTCTTGAGTGCAACCCTGTCGCCCGCCGGCGGCACCTGGCCTCCGGTATGGCACCAGACCCACAACTAAAATCGATGAGACCTCTCTCGGACCAACCCGTGGACCCGCAGAGCCTGCACCTGGAGTTCGATGCCGACCAGGCGCCGCCGCGCTACAACCCCAAGGCGGAGCCCTTTGCCCGGAGCCTGGGGGACCGCTCGATGTTCAGCGGGGATATCCCCCTGGTGGCCTTCCTGCGCAGCCTGCTCAACCCGGGGATCATCCTCGCCAGCCTGGGGGCTTGTCTCACGTGGTACCAGGTGCGGCTGGACGGCCACTACCTGATGCTGGCGGTGCTGGTGTTCTTCGTGTCGTCCCAGCTGTTCGAGCGGGTGGATCTCTTCCAGTTGCGCCCCACCGAGCTGGTGGTGCGGGCCATGCGGGACATCTTCTTCGCCTGGCCGGTGACCGTGGGCATCGTCGCCTTCCTCATCTGGGCCACCCACTACGACCGCATCTACCACCAGCCGGCGCTGCTCGCGTGGTTCGTCATCACGCCGGTGCCGCTGGTGCTGGGGCACTTCACCGCGCACTGGATCCTCCGGGCCCTGGCGCGGTCCGAGAGTGCCCAGAAGCGCATGGTCATCATCGGCGCCAGCGACCTTAGCCTGCGCCTGGCCAACACGGTGACGGCGGACCCCTTGGTGGGCGTGCAGATGCTGGGCTTCTTCGATGACCGCCACCCGCGCCGGCTGCCGACCCTGGGCAGGTACCACGTGGTGGGCGGGGTGGACCAGGCGGCGAAGTTCGTCCGCGAGAAGAACGTCAACCTCGTGTTTGTCTCGCTGCCCATGGCCGCCCAGCCACGCATCGTGAAGCTGCTGGATGCCCTGCGGGACAGCACGGCCAGCATCTACTTCCTGCCGGACGTCTTTGCCTTCGACCTCATCCAGGCGCGCTTCGACGAGATCGACGGCATGCCTCTGGTGGCCGTGTGCGACACCCCCTACGCGGGCGTGAACGCCCTGCTCAAGCGCTGGTTCGACATTGCCGTCACGCTCGCGGCGCTGGCGGTGCTGTGGCCCATCCTGCTGCTCGCCGCCATCGGCGTGAAGCTCTCGTCGCCAGGGCCCGTCATCTTCAGGCAGCGTCGGTACGGTCTGGATGGCCGGGAGATCGAGGTGTACAAGTTCCGGTCCATGCGCGCCATGGACAACGGCCCGGTGGTCAAGCAGGCCACCAAGGACGACCCGCGCATCACCCGGTTTGGCGCGTTCATGCGCAAGACTTCCATCGACGAGCTGCCGCAGCTGTTCAACGTGCTGGCCGGCTCGATGAGCCTGGTGGGCCCGCGCCCGCACGCCGTGGCCCACAACGAGCAGTACCGCAAGCTCATCA
>CAZXJW010000377.1:0-3076 GCA_964641005.1 uncultured Rhodocyclaceae bacterium | reverse complement strand
GGCCCGAAGTGGCCGCCCAGGTTGCCCACCGAATTGATCCACGCGATGCCCGCGGCCGCCGCCGTGCCGGACAGGAAGGCCGTGGGCAGCGACCAGAACGTGGCCACCCAGGACAGGATGCCGGCCGTCACCGTGGTGAGCGCGAGCACCGACAGCACCGCATGCCCCTTGGGAATCACGGCAACCGCGATCATTCCCAGGGCCGCCACCAGCAGCGAGCCGGCGGCGTGCCAGCGGCGCTCGCCGGTCTTGTCGGAGTGGCTTCCCACCACCACCATGGACACGGCCGCCACGCCCCAGGGGATCATGCTCACCAGGCCGACCTTCAGGAAGTCCTTCTTGTCGATGCCCAGCTCCTGGATGATGGTGGGCAGCCAGAAGTTCACGGCGTAGAAACCCACCACCCCGCAGAAGTACACCAGCGCGAAGGCCCACACCCGCCCGTCCTTGAAGGCATCGGAGAAGCTGTGGCGCTGGCCATGGGCCGCCTTGTCCCTCTCGGCCTCCTGCAGCCGGTGTTCGAGCAGGTCCTTCTCGGGCTGGGTGAGCCACGTCGCGTGCCGGGGCCCGTTGTCGAGCAGCACGATCACCAGCGCGCCCACGAGCACCGAGGGAATGCCCTCGATCAGGAACAGCCACTGCCAGCCGCGCCAGCCGTTCCAGCCGTCCATGTACTGCATGATCGCGCCGGACACGGGCGAGCCCACCACGTTGGAGATCGCGATGGCCGTCATGAACATGGCGGTGATCTTGGCCCGCCGCGACGCCGGCCACCAGTAGGTGAGGTACAGGATGATGCCGGGGAAGAACCCGGCCTCCGCCGCGCCGAGCAGGAAGCGCAGCACGTAGAAGGTCAGTTCCGCGTCGGTGTAGCCCAGCGACTGCGCCAGGCCGCCCCACGGGATGTCGTTCACGAACATGAAGGCCGAGGAGATGATCCCCCAGGTGATCATGATCCGCGCGATCCACATCTTGGCGCCGACCTTCTCCAGGATCACGTTGCTCGGCACCTCGAAGATGAAGTAGCCGATGAAGAACACGCCCGCGCCGAAGCTGTAGACCGTGTCGCTGAACTTCAGGTCGCCGGCCATCTGCAGCTTGGCGAAGCTCACGTTCACGCGGTCGAGGAAGGCAACCACGTAGCAGATGAACAGGAACGGGATGAGGCGCTTGGCCACCTTGGCGTAGGTGGCCTCCTCGAACTCGCGGGATGCCGGCATGGCCGGTGCCCCGGCCGCGGTCGCTTCGGACAATTGGTTTCCTCCCCTTGGCGTGTCTTGTCTTGGGCCTGCCATCCCGTCGGGATCGCGGCCGCCGGCATTGTATAGGCTCGCGGCATCCCCCGACGCCGCGAATGCACCCCATGGCGCGCAGGGCGCGAACCGCCTTACCATCCGCGCACCGGCCACCCGCGGGGGTGGCGCCCGACATCAGGCTGCGCACCCATCCATGACCTGGGACTCCACCACCGCCACGAGACGGCTCGCCGGCATGCCCGAGCCGGAGCCGCTGCATCCGGATCTTGCCGCCTGCGTCGTCCGGCGGCCCGGTCGCCTCGCCGCGCTCGAGCACCCGCTCATCGTCCAGGCGCCCTACATACCGCCGCTCGCGAGCTACGTGAACGGCCTGTTCGAGACGCTGCGCGCGCGCGCCGCCACCCTGCTTTCCAACGGCGCCTACGACCAGTGGCTCGAACTGCATGCGGCCCGCTTCCGGCTGCAGGTGCTGGTGGAGCACGCCGGCCGCGTGGACCACGGTGCCTATTGGGAGCTGCTGGCCTCGCTGTACCGCCGCGAGCCGCCGGCCTGCGATTCCCCGGACGGCCTTTGGGTGAAGGCGCTGGGTTGCGACAAGCCGCAGCGCCACCGCTTCATGACCCGCGGCGAGCAGCAGCTATTCGCGGGCCTGCCGGAGCAGTCCGAGGTGTGGCGAATCGTGCCCGACGATCGCGGTGGATGCGCGTTCGCGCACTTCACCTCCCCCGAGGCCGCCACGGCCGTGGCCCGCACCGCCCTCCAGGCGGCCGAGCCGCCGGCGGGCGGCTTCACGCTGGTGCGCGGCACGCTGGCCAAGGCGCGCGTGCTGGCTGCGCTGCAGCTCCAGGGGCGCGTGGAACTTCTCGCTTTGCCAGGTTCCGCCACCGGCGAGCAGGCCCTCGGCCCCGTCGCCTGATCTCCGGCCTCGCCGGGTCCGCCTCAGGGACGTACCTCGAAGCGCACGCGATGCAGTTCCCGGCCCTCGGGATCGAGCAGAGCCAGCACGTGTCGCCCCGCCACCGGCGACCACGCCACCGAGGCCCCCACCTCCTCGAGCCGGCTGCCATCGAGCAGCCATCCCAGCCCCGCAACCGGGGCCGTGGCGTCGAAGCGCACGCGCTGCGACGGCGCCGGCACGTCGGGGTCGAGGGCGAGGATTGCGCCATCGGACGGATAGGCGATGCGCGCCACCAGCGCCGCGGGGGGCTTGAGGGCCACCAGTTCCGTCTCGGTCCCGCGCAGGAACAGCTCGTCGCGCTCCGGCTCCACGGCGGGCTCGAAACGCACCCGCCGCACGACCAGCTCGCCGGGCCGCACTGGTGCCCCGCCGCGCCCGCCCGACACCAGGTTCACCGCGTCGAGCCATGCCGGCGCCGCACCGGACACGCCCGAGACGTCGTGCATGGGCGTGCCGTCGAAGTTGCCCACCCAGACGGCCACCGTGTGCCGGGCCGTGAAGCCCACGCACCAGTTGTCGCGCATGTCCTTGCTCGTGCCGGTCTTCACGGCGCTCCACGCGCGGCTGGCGAGCGGATTGTCCAGCCCGAAGCCGGCACTGCGCGCCGCACGATCGGCGAGGATGTCGGTCACCACCGCCGTCGCCGCGGCATCGGCCACCCGCGTCGCACGGGCGGCGGGCACGGGCAGCAGCCGCGGGCGGCTCCACGCGCCACCGTTGGCCAGGCTGCGGTAGGCGTTGGCGAGCTCCCAGAGCGTCACCTCCGCCGAACCGAGGGCGAGCGAGTGGCCGTAGTGATCGCCGTCGGCCACCACGCCTTCGAATCCCAGCGCCCGCAGCCGCAGCGCGAAGCGCTCGGGGC
>CAZXJW010000376.1:0-3107 GCA_964641005.1 uncultured Rhodocyclaceae bacterium | reverse complement strand
GCCGAGCTGGACGCCGCCCGGACCAACCTCGACTTCAACCTCGGCTTCGACGAGAACGCGCTCGGTACCACCACCGACATCGACCTCGGCAAGCTCGGGCCCGAAATCGAGGCGGCCACGTCCACGCGCACCGACATCGACCTCTCGGAGATCGGCGACGCGAACGCCATGACCGAAAGCGTCCTGCTCGATCCGGGTGCCAGGCTTCCCGACTTCGAGTCCCAGGCCACGGTCCAGATGCAGGCCCAGGAACATACCAAGCCTCTCGAGGGCGGCGGCGGCCTCGACTTCGACTTCGACGTGAACGCGCTGTCCTCCGCGCCGCCCGCCGCGACGGCGCCCGCTCCCGCGGGCGAGGACGACGGCGGACTGAACTTCGACCTGAGCGGTCTCGATCTCGGCTCCGGTGCGTCCGATTCCGGCGCTGGCGCCGGTCCCGACCTGGACCTCTCCGGCATCAACCTGGACCTCGGTGGCGCTTCCTCGTCGCCCTCGGGCGGTGGCGGTCATGACGACAAGTGGTACGACGTGCAGACCAAGTTCGACCTTGCCAAGGCCTACCAGGAGATGGGCGACAAGGAAGGCGCCCGCGAGATCCTCCAGGAAGTGATGGCCGAGGGCGACGCCGAGCAGAAGCAGGCCGCCCAGCAGGTGCTCGCCTCGCTGGGCTGAGTACCCCTCGCCGCCACGCGCACGTCATGGCGCCGCCCCCGGGGCGGCGCCGTCGTTTCCGGGCGTGCGATACTGCCGGCCCGCTTCGTTTCCGTTCACCATGCGCATCGCCCTCGGCCTCGAGTACGACGGCAGCCGCTTCTGCGGCTGGCAGACCCAGCCGGACGGGCGTGCCGCCCAGGATGCCCTGGAGCGCGCGCTCGCCCAGGTGGCCGGCTCGGAAGTGTCCGTCACCTGCGCGGGCCGCACCGATGCGGGTGTGCACGCCACCGCCCAGGTGGTGCACTTCGATGCGCCCCATGCCCGGCCTCCGTCGGCCTGGACCCGGGGCGTGAACGCGCTGCTGCCCGAGTCCATCAGCGTGACCTGGGCGCAGCCCGTGGCGGACGGCTTCCATGCGCGCTTCGATGCGCTCGAGCGCTGCTACCGCTATGTGCTGATGCCGCGGCCGGCGCGTCCGGGGCTGCTGCACGGGCGCGTCGGCTGGTGGCACGGCAGCCTGGATGCCGCCGCCATGCGCGCCGCGGCGCCGGCGCTGCTGGGCAGTCACGACTTCAGCGCCTTCCGCGCCGCCGAGTGCCAGGCGCGCTCGCCGGTGCGCGAACTGCGCCGGCTCGACATCGCCGAGCAGGGGCCCTTCGTGGTGCTGGACTTCGCCGCCAACGCCTTCCTCCATCACATGGTGCGCAACCTCGTGGGTGCCCTCGTCTACGTGGGCGCGGGACGCCAGCCGCCCGAGTGGATCGCGTCGCTGCTGGCCGGCCGGGACCGGCGCATGGCGCCGCCCACCTTCGCACCCGACGGGCTGTATCTCACCGGCGTGGCCTACCCCGCCGCCGCCGGAGTGCCGGGTCCCGTGGTGCCGGCAATGGTGCCGCTGCCATGCGCGTGAGGGTGAAGATCTGCGGCATCACGCGCGTGGACGACGCGCTCGAGGCCGCGCGCCTGGGCGCGGATGCCGTGGGCTTCGTGTTCCACCCGGCAAGTCCGCGCTTCGTGAGCGCGCAGCGCGCGGCGCAGATCGTCGCTGCGCTGCCACCCTTCGTCAGCAGCGTCGGGCTGTTCGTGGACGCCGGGCCGGAAGACATCGACGCCGTGCTGCGCGAGGTGCCGCTGGACCTGCTCCAGTTCCATGGAGCGGAAACACCGGAGGAGTGCGGGCGCCACGCACGGCCCTGGATCAAGGCGCTCGCGGTGGCGCCGGGGGTCGATTTGCTACAATCCGCCTCGCTCTATCGCAGCGCCCGCGGCCTGCTCCTCGACGCCTTCGTCCCCGGAAGCCACGGCGGCACGGGCGTCACCGCAGACTGGGCGTCGATCCCCGGCCGGATGCCCGTTCCGGTCGTTCTCGCAGGCGGTCTCCATCCCGGCAACGTGGGCGCGGCGATCCGTGCCGTGCGGCCCTGGGGCGTGGACGTCTCGAGCGGCGTGGAGCGCGGGAAGGGCGTGAAGGATCACGACAAGCTGGCGGCATTCATGCGAGGAGTCCGAGATGCAGATGTATGACCTGCCCGACCGCAAGGGCCACTTCGGCCCATACGGCGGGGTGTTCGTCGCCGAGACGCTGATCCACGCGCTGGACGAGCTGCGCGGCGCCTACGAGTCGCTGCGCCAGGATCCGGCCTTCCTCGCCGAGTTCGAGTACGAGCTCAAGCACTACGTGGGTCGCCCGAGCCCGGTCTACTTCGCGAAGCGTCTCACCGAGAAGTGCGGCGGCGCGCAGATCTGGCTCAAGCGCGAGGACCTCAACCACACCGGCGCCCACAAGATCAACAACACCATCGGCCAGGCGCTGGTGGCGCGCCACATGGGCAAGAAGCGCATCATCGCCGAGACCGGTGCCGGACAGCACGGCGTGGCCTCCGCCACGGTGGCGGCGCGCTACGGCATGGAGTGCGTGGTCTACATGGGCTCCGAGGACGTGCAGCGCCAGTCGCCCAACGTCTACCGCATGAAGCTGCTCGGCGCCACCGTGGTGCCGGTGGAGAGCGGCTCCAAGACCCTCAAGGACGCGCTCAACGAAGCCATGCGCGACTGGGTCACCAACGTCGAGAGCACCTTCTACATCATCGGTACCGTGGCCGGGCCGCATCCCTACCCGATGATGGTGCGCGACTTCAATTCCGTGGTGGGCCGCGAACTGCTCGGCCAGATGCCGGAGGCCGTCGGACGCCAGCCCGACGCCGTGCTCGCTTGCGTGGGCGGCGGTTCCAACGCCATGGGCGTGTTCTACCCCTACATCCCCCACAAGGAAGTGCGCCTGATCGGCGTGGAGGCCGGCGGACTGGGCCTGCACACCGGCAAGCACGCCGCCACGCTGTGCGCCGGCAGGCCCGGCGTGCTGCACGGCAACCGCACCTACCTGCTGCAGGACGACAACGGCCAGATCATCGAGACCCACTCCATCTCGGCCGGCCTGGACTACCCCGGTGTGG
>CAZXJW010000375.1:0-3109 GCA_964641005.1 uncultured Rhodocyclaceae bacterium | reverse complement strand
GCGCGAGGTGGAGCGCGTGGGCGGGCGCCGGCCGATTCCCGTGGACATCCGCGTGGTGGCCACCTCCAACCGCGACATGGCCGCCGAGGTGGCGGCGGGGCGCTTCCGCGAAGACCTGTACTACCGGCTCAACGTGTTCCCGTTGCACAACCCGCCGTTGCGCGAGCGCCCCGGCGACGTGCTCGCCATCGCGCGGCGGGTGCTCGCGCGCGGCCTGAAGCCCGGTGCCGGACCCGTGCACACGCTCTCGCCGCAGGCGGAAGCCGCGTTGACCGGGTATGGGTGGCCCGGTAACATCCGCGAACTCGAGAACGTGATGCAGCGCGCGATGATCCTCGCGCCCGGCAGCGTGATCGAACCCGGGCATCTCGGTCTGCCCGCGGGCAGCGCAGCGCCGCGCACGTCGACGTCTGCGCCCGCGGTCCAGTCTGCGGGCCCGGCGGACCTGAAGAGCCTGGAGCGCCAGCACATCCTCGATGCGCTCGCGGCGGTACGCGGGGTCCGCAAGCTGGCCGCCGAGCGGCTGGGCATGAGCGAACGGACCCTGCGCTACAAGCTGCGCCAGTACCGCGAGGAAGGGTTCAGCGTCCCTGGCAGCGGGAGTGACGATTGAGCGCCGGCACGGCGCTTGCTGCGCGGAGAGGGCGCTGCCGGCGCCGCGAGGTGCGCCGGCCCATCCAACGACCATGAACACCACGGGTATCGACCAGCTCCTCACGGAGCTCAGGCAGACCGCGGCCAAGGCAGGCGGGCAGGAACCGGCAAGTGCTGCCGGGGCGGCAGATTTTGCCGACCTGCTCAAGGCCTCCCTCGACCAGGTCGCGGCCGCGCAGAACGAGTCCACGGGGCTCGCGCGGGCGTTCGACGCCAACGACCCGAACGTGAATCTCCAGGAAGTGATGGCCTCGCTCGCCAAGGCGAACCTGTCCTTCCAGACCATGGTCCAGGTGCGCAACCGCCTCGTCACCGCGTATCAGGAAATCATGAACATGCAAGTCTGAGCTGACGGCGGACCTCGCTGATGGCACAGGCTCCTGGCGATACTCTCCTCGCGGCTGCACGAGGGTTCAACCAGCTCAGCAACACGCGCAAGATCGCCCTGATCGCGGGCCTGGCGGCCCTGGTCGCCCTGGTGGTCGTCCTGGCCGCCTACACCCGCACCCCCACCTACCGGGTGCTGTTCTCCAACCTGTCGGATCGCGACGGCGGCGCCATCCTCGGCGCGCTCTCGCAGATGAACGTCCCCTACAAGGTGGCCGAGGGCGGCGGTGCCGTCCTCGTGCCCGCCGAGGTGGTCTACGACACGCGCCTGAAGCTTGCCAGCCAGGGGCTTCCGCGTGGCGGTGGCGTCGGCTTCGAGCTGATGGAGAACCAGCGTTTCGGCACCAGCCAGTTCGCGGAACAGGTCAACTTCCAGCGGGCGCTGGAGGGCGAACTCGCGCGCACCATCCAGGCGCTGTCCGCGGTGCAGGCGGCGCGCGTGCACCTCGCGATCCCGCGCCCGAGCGTGTTCGTCCGCGACAGCCAGAAGCCCAGCGCGTCGGTCATGGTGAGCATGTTCGCGGGCCGCGTTCTCGACCCGGGGCAGGTCAACGGCATCGTGCACCTCATCGCCAGCAGCGTCCCGGAGCTCGCGCCCCGCAATGTGACGGTGGTGGACCAGGCGGGCACCCTGCTGTCGGGCCCGCCGGGCGAGAGCCGCAACGGCGCCCTCGACGCCGCCCAGCTCAAGTACCTCCACCAGGTGGAAGCCGCCATCGCGGCGCGCATCGAGAACATCCTCAAGCCCATCACCGGTCCCGAGAACGTGCGCGCCCAGGTGGCGGCCACGCTGGACTTCTCCGAGGTCGAGCAGACCTCCGAGATCTTCAAGCCCAACGCCACCCCGCAGGACCAGGCGATCCGCAGCCAGCAGTCCAGCGAGTCCAACAGCAGCACGCCCCAGCCGCCCCAGGGGGTGCCGGGCGCGCTTTCCAACACCCCGCCGGGCGCGGCCACGGCGCCGCTCGTGGCGCCCCAGGCGGGCGCGCAGCCCGGACAGCCCGCGCCGCCCCCGGCCACCACCTCGCAGCGCGAGCAGACGGTCAACTACGAGGTGGACAAGACCATCCGCCACACGAAGGGCGAGATCGGTGCCATCAAGCGGCTGTCGGTGGCGGTGGTGGTGAACTACCGGCGCGGCAGCGGCGACAACGCCAAGCCCGAGCCGCTCAGCGAGCAGGAGCTGGCCCAGGTCACCGACCTCGCCCGCGAGGCCATGGGCTTCTCGCGCGAGCGCGGCGACACCCTCAACGTGGTCAATGCCGCGTTCCGGGACGGCCTCGCGGACCCCGCGGCGGCAGCGGTGCCGTTCTGGAAGGACCCGTTCTACGTCTCGCTCGCCGTCGAGATCCTCAAGGTGCTCGTGGTGGTGGTGGCGGGCTTCATCGTGCTGCGCATGATCCTGTCGGTGGTGCGGGCGTCGAGGCGGCGGGCTACGGCCCGGGCGGCCGGCCCGAGACGGCCGGGGGCGGGGCGGCCGGCTCCGAGAGCGCCTACGAGGCCGACCTTCGCGCCGCGCGCGAGATCGCGAAGCAGGATCCGCGCATCGTCGCCCAGGTGGTGAAGGACTGGGTGGGCCGTGAGTGACGAGGGCGTGCAGCGCAGCGCCATCCTGCTGATGGCGCTGGGCGAGGAGGAGGCCGTGGAGGTCTTCAAGTTCCTCGGCCCCAAGGAGGTGCAGAAGCTCGGGCTCGCCATGTCCCAGCTCGCCAACGTCTCTCGCGAGCAGGTCGCGGGCGTGCTGCGCGATTTCCGCGGCGAGGCCGAGCAGAAGACCACCATCGGCACGGCGGCCGACGAGTACGTCCGCAACGTGCTCACCAGGGCGCTCGGCCAGGAGAAGGCCGGCGTGCTGATCGACCGCATCCTCACCGGCAACGACGCCGCCGGCATCGAGAGCCTGAAGTGGATGGATGGTGCCTCGGTGGCCGAGCTCATCAAGAACGAGCACCCGCAGATCATCGCCACGGTGCTGGTGCACCTGGACCCCGACCAGGCGGCGGAGGTGCTGGGTCACTTCGCGGAGCGGCTGCGCAACGACGTGGTGATGCGGGTGGCCACGCTCGAG
>CAZXJW010000374.1:0-3117 GCA_964641005.1 uncultured Rhodocyclaceae bacterium | reverse complement strand
TCTCGGTGCAGAACAACACCGACTCCATCCAGATCTACAGTTTCGCCACGCCGCTGATCATCAGTCCTGTCCTCACGCCGGCGATTGCACCCGACACGCGCGTGAAGTCCTCGCTCACGGGAACGCTCACCGACCGCGGCAACAACGGAGTGTCCATCAGCCCCACTGTCGGCAGCACCATCGTCAGTACCACGCTGTTCGATGGTGTCACCCCTGTGCCCATGGGCGTGAACGTTGGCAACGCCCAGAGCTTCGCGGCCGACCCCGATCCGGCGCCCGACGTGTTCAGCTATGTGGGCCAGTACAACCCCGGGCCCGGGGCAGGCCCGTTCGCCGATGGCCCCACGGCCACCACCGGCTACACGGCCATGATCCAGTTCGTGAGCTTCACTCTCTCGCCGGGCGATCGCGCCACCATGGTGGCCTTCTCCGAGATCCAGCCCATCCCCGAGCCGTCCACCTGGGCGCTGATGGCCGCTGGCCTGCTCGGCGTCGCCGCAGCGGCCCGTCGCCGCCGCGCCCGCGCCTGATCCCTGCCACCGACGCACCCCAGAGGAATCCCCATGACGATCCGCAATCTCCAGCAGGGGCTCGCCGCCGCGGCGCTCGCCACGCTGTCCATGGGCGCGTTTGCCGCGCCCGCCGCTATCCAGGTGTTCGTGGACGGCTCGAACATCGGGTCGGTGAACTGGGCCGCCCAGGGCGGCGGCCGCTTCACCACCAACGACGCCGTCTTCAATCCCTCGGGCAGCTACAGCGTGCGCGTGGGCCAGTCGGAGATCCTGTCCTTCTCCACGGCCTTCGGCGACGGCTTCGACCTGAGCTACGGCCTGGGCTTCAGCATCTTCGACAACACCGCGCGCACCGTGCGCCTGGAGGTCGACCTGCCCTTCTCGCCGGTCATCGGCGCGCCGCTGCAGGCCTTCTCCTCGGTGGTGGGCACGGCCGTGGACGGCACGGGTGACGGCGTGTCGCTCGCCGCGCCCGTGGGCGGCAACGTGCACACCGTGAGCTTCGCGCCGGCTGCCGTGGACGTGGGCCTGTCGCTCGGTGGCACGCTCTCCGCGCCCCCCTCCGTGAGCGGTGCCTCCTGGCAGTACGGCGACTTCGAGGTCACGCAACTGCTGCCCGCGCCCGTGGTTCCCTGGAGCGGCGCGAAGGTGGTGGCGGAGTTCCGCCTCAGCCCCGGCGACGAGGCTGTCGCCCTCAGCGGCATCGTCAACGTCACGCCCGTTCCCGAGCCCACCACCTGGGCCATGATGGGAATGGGGCTGCTGCTCACGGGGCTCGCGCTGGGTCGCCGTTCGCGCGGCTGAGTCCCGGTTTCGTCGCGCACCAGGCACGGGCCGCCCTCGGGCGGCCGGTGGCTTTGCGCCCGCCGCCTCAGGGATGCCGCGCGAGCCGCGTGTTCTCCAGCCACGGCAGGGTCGAATGGGTGATGTTCCACCCGGCCAGCCCGCGGGTGCCGAACGAGATCTCGAAGTCCAGCGCCGAGCGCAGCGACGCATCCCCCGTGGTGAGCTCGGTGAGGTGACCCGCCTGCGGCAGCGTCATCAGCCGCGGCCGCACGTGGATGAAGTAGCGACCGGTGGCCAGCAGGATGCGGGTGGGGCGGGACACCGCCTCGTCCTCGCCGTCCCGGAACTCCACCTCCACGTGCACCTCTCCCGTGCTGCCCGGCAGCCGCTCCCAGATCTCGAAGTAGTCCTGCTGCACGCCGTACTCGAGCATGCGCTCGGCGCTCTCGAACTCGACGCGGCCCACGTCGTCGAAGCCGCTCGGCGGCTGGAAGTCCACCCGTCGCAGCCAGCGGCAGATGTCCTCCTCCACGTGGGTGATGCCCGAGAACCCCTGCTGCTCCGACAGTCCGAACAGCTCCTCTCGCGTGCACTCGTGCAGCGAGCGGCGCCCCGTGCAGGGCGGTCGCGACACGGGGATGCGGATGTCGCCGTGCCAGAGAGGCGTCTGCAGCCAGAACACCGTGGAGGTGGTGTCCTCGAACTCCGGGGTGCGCAGCAGGGCGCGTTTCCAGACTCCGAGGTAGGCGTCGGGGACGGAGGCGGGCACGGGTGTCACGGTGGTCTCCGGTGTAAGGCGATGCGCGGACTCTGGCACGGGTGGCGCGTCACTTCGCCAGCAGGTCCGCGATGAACTTCGTCTCCATGGTGTCCTCGCACTTCGGCTTCTTCGCGATCTGCTTCTTCGAGGCGAGGATGTCGGAGATGGCCTCGCAGGCCGTGTAGAAGGACTCCGGGCTCTTCGAGCGCGTGAAGGCGGTCATCATCTCCTTCAGGCTCAGGGCGTAGATGGCCTGCTGCTGCTCGAGCACCTCCGCCTCGGTGATGCCCAGCGCCTTGCCGATGATCTTCGCGGCCTCGGCGGGCTGGGTGCGCACCATCTCCAGCCCGTCCAGGTAGCCGCGCATCACGGCGCGGATCAGGTCCTGGCGCTCCTTCATGGCCTTGTCGGTGAACACCAGCACGTCCGAGAGCAGCCCGGGCGACTGCTTCGAGGAGTAGATCACGTGGAAGCGCTTGCCGCCGCCCTCCGAGGTGATCTGCGACACCATGGGTTCGTAGGTGACCCCCGCCTTCACCTGGCCGGAGATCATGGCCGCGGGCACCGCCTCGGGGCCGGTGCCCACGGGCTTCACGTCGGAGTCCTTCATGCCGTTGCTGCGCAGCGCGAAGGCGAGCAGGAAGTCCGAGGGCGACAGCGGCGCGAAGGCCACTTTCTGGCCCTTGAGCGCCTTGATGGAGGCGATGTCCAGGGTGGCCACCACCGCGTCGCCGCCGTTGGAGAAGTCCAGCGGCATCACCGCCTTCATGCGGTCGCCCTTGGCCACCTGGCCCACCAGCTGGTCGTAGGTGATGAAGCCGCCGTCCAGCGCGCCGCCGGAGATGGCCGCGGGCAGCAGGGCCGGGTCGGTGAAGTTCTGCAGCTGCACCTTCAGGCCATGCTTCTTCCACAGCTCGCGCGACTCGGCGATGTACAGCGGCCCGTAGCCGATCCACGTGACCACGCCGAGCTTCACGGTCTTCAGGGCCTGGGCGTGGGCGGCGCCCATGGAAAGGACGAGCAGCAGCGGGAGGGCGAGCAGCGTGCGCAGCATGGAGG
>CAZXJW010000373.1:0-3121 GCA_964641005.1 uncultured Rhodocyclaceae bacterium | reverse complement strand
TCAGGGGTTGGAGCCGTTACTGGGAACGTGGGGAAATCTGCTCTCCCCGACTGAAGCAACGAGGACTATCGTGAAGATCAACAACGGTTCGGTTGGCCGTCCCGGTGGAATCACCGGTCCGCAGGATGTGACGGGCGCACGCCCGGCGCAGCCCTCGCCCGCGCCCGCGCGTTCCGGCGGTGGTGACCGGGTGGACATCACCTCCCTGTCCTCGCAGCTGCAGGCGCTCGAGAGCCGCCTCGCCGACGTGAGCGTGGTGGACAGTGCGCGCGTGGAGTCCATCAAGCAGGCCATCGCCGAAGGACGCTTCAACGTCAATTCCGAAGTGGTGGCCGATCGCCTGATCGCCACCGTGCGCGAATACCTGCTCAGCCAGCGGGCCTGACCGGACCGCCGGCCGGCCCTTGCCCGGGCCGCGACGCCGCGCGGCTTTGCCGCGCCCTCCCGAAGGCGTTCTCCCGGTGACCCCTCCTCCCGATCCCGTTCCCTCCGGTTTCGCCGACGATCTCGCGGCGGAACTGGCGGCGTTCGAGTCCTTCTCCGCTCTGCTCGACACCGAGCACGAGGCCCTGCTCGCGGGTGACGCGGACGCGGTGGTGCGCATTGCCGCCGCCAAGGGCGAGCAGGTGGCACAGCTCGCGGCGCTGGCCGAACGGCGCCTCGCGGCGCTGCGCCGGTCGGGCTTCACCGCCGATCGCAAGGGCATGGCGCAGTGGCTGCTCGTGGCGGCCGGTTCCCGCGCCTCCGAGCTGTCCGGCCGATGGAACGCGTTGCTGGACACCGCCGCACGCGCCCAGCAGCTCAACGAGCGCAACGGCGCGCTCATCCAGGCGCGCATGGCATTCAACCAGGCTGCGCTCGCCGCGCTGCGCAGCTCCGCGCCCCCGGCCGACCTCGCCTACGGACCCGACGGCACCACGCGTCTCGGCGGCGTCCCCGGCCGCGACCTGGGCAGCGCCTGAGCGCCGGGCGCTGCCGCGCCGCCGGTCTCAGCGGAAGTTGCCCTCGCTGCCCTCCAGGGCGCGCAGGATCATCACCGTCACGCGCCGGTTTCGCGCCCGCCCCTCGGGCGTGCTGTTGTCCTCGACGCCGCGGAACTCGCCGTAGCCCACCGCCACCATCCGCGCCGGCGCCACCCCGGCCGCCGCCAGCAGCCGCACCACGCGGCTCGCCCGCGCCGCCGACAGCTCCCAGTTCGAGGGGTACTGCGAGTTGGCGATGGGGCTGTTGTCGGTGTGTCCCTCCACCTCCACCAGGTTGGGCGAGCGCGACAGCACCTGCGCCACCGAGCCCAGCGTTCGCTGCGCATCCTCGGCGAGCTCGGCCTGGCCGGGCGCGAACAGCAGGCTGGCGTTGATGTCCACGGCGATGCCCCGCGGGGTCTCGGTGACGCGAACCTGGCCCTCCCGCACCAGCGGATCGAGAGCGGTGCGCATGTCCTCGGCGATGGCCTTGAGGCGAGCCTCGGCGCGCCGGCGCGCGAACTCGCCCTGCTGCCGGATGGGCAGCTCGATCACCGCGTCGCCACGCCCCCCTGCCCTGAGGTCGGGCCGGGGCGGCTCGCGGCTGCTGTCCTGGAAGGCGCTCACGAGCGCATCGGAGAGCACCCGGTACTTGCCCTCGTTCACCTGGGAGATGGCGTAGAGCACCACGAAGAACGCGAACATCAGCGTGATGAAGTCCGCATAGCTCACCAGCCAGCGGTCGAGGTGCTCGGGCTGCTCCTCGTGCCGGCGGCGCCGGCGCCCGGGGATCGCGCGCCTCACGTGTCACCCTCCGCCAGGTATCCCTCGAGCTTGCCCTCGATCACGCGCGGGTTCTCGCCGCTGGCGATGGCGGCCAGGCCGTCGATCACCATCTCGCGGCGCTTCACCTCGCGCGCCACGTGGGCCCGCAGCTTGCCCGCCAGCGGCAGGTAGACCAGGTTGGCCGATCCCACGCCGTAGATGGTGGCGACGAAGGCCACGGCGATGCCGGCGCCCAGGCGGGTGGGGTCGGTGAGGTTCTCCATCACGTGGATGAGGCCCATGACGGCGCCGAGGATGCCGATGGTCGGGGCGTAGCCGCCCGCGGACTCCCAGACCCGCGCGCCGGCGCGGTGGGAATCTTCCCAGGTGTCTATGTCGCGCTCGAGGATCTCGCGCAGCGTGGCCGGCTCGGCGCCATCCACGAGCAGCTGCAGGCCCTTGCGCTCGAAGGGGTCCCGGGAGATGCCCACCTGCGGCTCGAGCGCGAGCAGGCCGCCGCGCCTGGCGGTGTTGCTCCAGTCGGTGATGCGCCGGATCTGGCGGCGGTACTCCACCAGTGGAGGCTTGAAGGCCCAGCGCCCCATGCGCAGCGCCAGGGTGAACACCGGCAGCGGCACCTGCAGCATCACCGCGCCCAGCGTGCCCCCCACCACGATCACGAAGGCGGTGGCCTGCACCAGCGAGCTGAGCTGGCCGCCCTCGAGCCACTGGCCGCCGAGGATGGCGGCGGCGGCGACGAGCAGGCCGAGCAGGCTGAGGATGTCCATGGGTTCCGGGGCGCGGGCAGGCGGAGTCCGGGGCCCCGAAGCAGGGGTCCCATCCCGGTTACGGCCCCGGCATGGATAACTTGAGGCAGCGCGCCCGCCGGCCCGATGGGCGGCGGGCGCGGCCGGGCTCAGCGACTCGGGAGGTTCGGCACGCGGGACGTGCCGCGCAGGCGCATCAGGTGCGCTGTGTCCAGGTCTTCATGCGTGAACGCAGCCGCGCCACGGCCTGGGAATGGAGCTGGCAGATGCGCGACTCGCTCACCCCGAGCACCTCGCCGATCTCCTTCAGGTTCATCTCCTGCTCGTAGTACAGGCCCATGACCAGCTTCTCGCGCTCGGGCAAGGCGCTGATGGCCTGGATGAGATGGCGGCGGAATCCCTCGTCCTCGAGGATCTCCAGCGGGCCGCGCTGGCCGTCGGCCACGAAGGAGTCGAAGAAGTCGCTGTCGTCGCCTTCCTGGAAATCCTCGTAGTGCAGCAGCTGGTAGCCGCGCGCATCGAGGAGCATCTGCTGGTACTCCTCGAGCGGCACGTCGAGCCGGTCGGCGAGCTCGGTCTCGCGCGGAATCCGGCCGAGCTCCTGCTCGAGCTGGGAGACCGCGGACT
>CAZXJW010000372.1:0-3133 GCA_964641005.1 uncultured Rhodocyclaceae bacterium | reverse complement strand
CCGTACATGTTCTTCATCTTCATGACGCCGAACATGTTGCACACCGACTCGTCGGGGTCGGAGAGCAGGTGGAAGGGGAAGCTCATCTTGGCCTTGAACTTCTCGTGGGAGGCGATGGAATCGCGCGACACCCCGAGGATGTCGCAGCCCAGCGCCTGGAACTCGGGATACAGGTCGCGGAACGCCGCGCCCTCGGTGGTGCAGCCGGGCGTGTCGTCCTTGGGATAGAAGTAGATCACCAGCGGCTTGCCGGCGTGCGCAGAGAGCTTGAAGGTGGTGCCGCCCGTGGAGGCGGCGGTGAAATCGGGGACGGGCAGGTTTTCGAGCATCTCGGCTTCTCGGGGGCTTCGTGGTGGTCGTCTTGGTGGTCTCTGGAACCGATCGTGCCCAATCGCGTGTGACGAATCAAGCGCGCCCGGCTGCTCAGGCGAACTGCGCGAGGAATTCCTCGCCCTGCACGGCCAGGGTTCCGCTGCGCCCGGGCACCGGTGCGGTGCCCACCTCATGGCGCGGCAGGTCCTTGGAGGGCAGGGCGTCGAAGTAGTCGCGCAGGCTCACCAGTTCCCAGCCCTGGTCCTTCCAGCCCGTGAGCAGGGCGTCGAACACCGGCGCGAGGCGCCCGCCCTCGAGTTCGGCGTGCAGGGTGTACACGTGCCCGGTGGGCGTGGCCTCCACCGTGAGGCCGAGCAGGTGGTTGGCCACGGTCTCCGCCGTGAGCCCGTCGGCGCCGATGAGCTCGTCCAGCGTGGGCAGGGTGGTGGGCAGCTGCGGACAGGCGATGATCTCGGCCTCGTACAGCGGCACGAAGGGATGGGCGCCGCGGGTGTCGGAGCAGTAGTCGAAGCCCAGCCGCTGCGTGAGCCGCCAGGCGTGGCGGTTCATCTGCCAGCCGGCCGCGCCGTGCACGCGCGGGGCCTCCTTGAAGATGTCGGCGAAGCGGTTGCAGGCGGCCTCCATCTCGTGCCGGGTCCACGCCTCGTCGGCCGTGGCCACGCCATCCTGCCAGCGCACGTGGTCCCACGTGTGCACGCCCACCTCGTAGCCGGCGTCGCGCACCGACCTGAGTTCCGCCTCGCAGCGCCGGCCGATGTCCGGGCCCGGCAGCAGCGTGCCGTAGAGCAGGGTGGTGATGCCGTAGTGGGACACCACGGAGGTGCGCCGCACCTTCTTCGCGAACCCCGGCCGGAACACGCGCCGGATGGCGCGCCCCGTGTGATCCGGGCCCATGCTGAACAGGAAGGTGGCGCCGACGCCGTGGCGGCGCAGCGTCTCCATGAGGCGCGGAACGCCCTCGCGGGTGCCGCGGTAGGTGTCCACGTCCACCTTGAGGGCGAGCTTGCGCCCGCCGGAGGAGGGCTGGGGCAGCAGCGACAGGGCAGCGGCCACGGCGCTCTCGGCATCGGCGGCGCTCGCGGCCCCGGGCGCGTCGGCGCCGGCCTCGTCCCCCGCGGCCTCGAACAGGTCTCCGGATCCCGGCGTGTCGCTCATTCCACCAGCCCCCGTGCCTCCGCCACGTGACCGCGGTAGGCCTCGAAGATGTGGCGCAGCGCCGTGGCCATGTCCGCCTTCGGCGCCCAGCCCAGGTCCGCCATGGTGTTGGCGATGGCCGGCACGCGGTTCTGCACGTCCTGGTAGCCCTTGCCGTAGTAGGCGTCGGCGGTGGTCTCCACGAGCTTCACCTTCGCCGCCTGGTCGCGGTACTCGGGGTAGTGGCGCGCGAGCTCGAGCATCACCGTGGCGAGCTCGCGCACCGAGAAGTTGTTGGCCGGGTTGCCGATGTTGTAGATGCGCCCGCTGGCGCGCCCGCCCTCGTTGGCGATGATGCGCATGAGCGCGTCGATGCCGTCGTCGATGTAGGTGAAGGCGCGTTTCTGGTGCCCGCCGTCCACCAGCTTGATGTCCTCGCCGCGCACGATGTGCCCCAGGAACTGGGTGATCACCCGCGAGCTGCCTTCCTTGGCCGTGTGGATGCTGTCCAGGCCCGCGCCGATCCAGTTGAAGGGCCGGAACAGCGTGAAGTCCAGGCCCTCCTGGCTGCCGTAGGCCCAGATCACGCGGTCCATGAGCTGCTTGCTGGCGGAGTAGATCCAGCGCTGCTTGGCGATGGGCCCGAGCACCAGCTCCGAGGCGTCCGGGTCGAACTCCGCGTCGCGGCACATGCCGTAGACCTCGGAGGTGGACGGGAAGACGATGCGCTTGCCGTACTTCACGCACTGCCGGACGATGGGCAGGTTCGCCTCGAAGTCGAGCTCGAACACGCGCAGCGGCTCCTTCACGTACAGCGCCGGCGTGGCGATGGCCACCAGCGGCAGCACCGTGTCGCACTTGCGCACGTGGTACTCGATCCACTCCTTGTTGATGGTGATGTCGCCCTCGAAGAAGCGGAAGCGCTTCTCGTCGACGAGCGAGCCGAGCCGGTCGGCCTGCATGTCCATTCCGAAGACCTCCCAGTCGGTGGTCTCGATGATGCGGCGGGACAGGTGGTGGCCGATGAAGCCGTTGACGCCGAGGATGAGGATCTTCTTCACGGATTGGCCCTGTGTCGGGGTTCAGGCGGCGGCGCGCAGGCGTGCCGCGGGGAATCGTTCGGGGGCGATGCGCGCACCGGCGATCTCGAGATCGAGCACCGGGAGCGCGCGGCCGTCGCCGCAGGCGGCCAGCAGCCGGCCGCCGTCGCGGTAGAAGGTGCCGCTGGCCTCGGCGCTGGGCACGCTGGCGTGATGGGTGCGCAGCACCCGCGCCGGCTGGCCGTCGAGCGTGGTGAAGGCGCCCGGGTAGGGCGGCGCCACGCCGCGCACCAGGTCGTGCACGCGCCGGGCCGGCTGCGTCCAGTCGATGCGCCCGTCCTCCGGCCTGCGGCCGCCGAAGTACGAGCCGGCGGCCAGGTCCAGCGCCCGGCGCGGCGCCTTTCCCGCGGCCAGCGCATCGGCCTGGCGGTGCAGCACCAGTTCCGCGGCCACGGTGACCTTGGCGAACACCTGGCGCGCCGTGTCGTCGGGCAGGATGGGCACGGCCTGCTGGTCCACCAGGTCGCCCGCGTCGGGCCTGGCCACCATGTGGTGCAGCGAGGCGCCGGTCTCGGTCTCGCCGCGGATGACGGCCCAGTTCACCGGCACGCGGCCGCGGTACTTCG
>CAZXJW010000371.1:0-3166 GCA_964641005.1 uncultured Rhodocyclaceae bacterium | reverse complement strand
CCTCGATGCCCCGCAGCCCCGGCCGGCGCGCCAGCGACCAGCCCGACTTCGTCGCGGGCAAGGTGGGCCGGCGTGACCACGACCGCGTGCTCGCGCCCGCCGGTGGCGCCGACTCCTCCTCCATGCGCGTGAGCGTGGAGAAGGTGGATCAGCTCATCAACCTGGTGGGCGAACTGGTCATCACCCAGTCGATCCTCGCCCAGGCGGCGACCTCCCTGGACCTCGCGCGGCTCGAGTCGCTGCGAAGCGGCATCGACCAGCTGGCGCGCAACAGCCGCGACCTGCAGGAGGCGGTCATGTCCATCCGCATGCTGCCCATCGCGTTCGTGTTCGGCCGCTACCCCCGGGTGGTGCGCGACCTGGCCTCCAAGCTGGGCAAGCAGGTGCAGCTGGTCACCGTGGGCGAGCAGACGGAACTGGACAAGGGCGTGATCGAGAAGCTCGCCGATCCGCTCACCCACCTGGTTCGCAACAGCCTCGACCATGGCCTCGAGACACCGCAGGAGCGTGTCGCGGCGGGCAAGTCGCCCACCGGCACGGTGACGTTGCGCGCCGGCCACCAGGGCGGCAGCGTGGTGATCGAGGTGATGGACGACGGGCGTGGCATCGATCGCGCTCGCGTGCTGGCCAAGGCGCGCGAACGCGGCATGCGCGTGGATGACTCCATGAGCGATGCCGAGGTGTTCGGGCTCATCTTCGAGGCCGGCTTCTCCACCGCCGCCGAGGTCACGGACGTGTCCGGCCGCGGGGTGGGCATGGACGTGGTGCGGCAGAACATCCAGTCCATGGGCGGACGGGTGGAGATCACCAGCCACGCCGGCGTGGGCTCCTGCATCACCATCCGCCTGCCGCTCACGCTCGCGATCCTGGACGGCATCTCCGTGTCCGTGGGCGACGAGCTGTTCATCGTGCCGCTCACGGCCATCGTGGAGTCGCTGCAGCCCTCCGCCCCGGACATCCGCTCCGTGGCCGGCCGCGGCGAGGTCATGGACGTGCGCGGCGAGTACCTGCCGGTGCTGCGCCTGCACGAGGCCATGGGCCTGGTGCCGCGCGAGCGCGAGTACCACCGCGGGATCATGGTGGTGGTGGAAGCCCATGGTGGACGGCTGGCGCTGTTCGTGGATGCGCTCGTGGGCCAGCACCAGGTGGTGATCAAGAGCATCGAGAGCAACTATCGCAAGGTCCGCGGCGTGTCGGCCGCGACCATCATGGGTGACGGCAAGGTGGCCCTCATCCTGGACGCGGCGGAACTGGTGGCCATGGCCGCCGGCGAGGCAGCGCTCGCGAGGGCCGCCTGAGACCGCGCCGATGACACTTTCCAGCAAGGGAGTCAGTTCCATGTTCGACCTCACCCATCGCCGCGGTCGTCTCCGGCTCGCGCACAAGTTCGCGCTGATCGGAGTGCTCGCCTTCGCACCGCTCGTGGCGGCCACCTTCCTGCTCCATTCCAGCCTGGAGGAAGGCATCGCCTTCGCCCGCCAGGAGCTGGCGGGTTCGCGCTACCAGGCGCGGCTGCGCGCCGTGATGGAACCCCTGCAGACCCACCGCGGCGCGAGCAGCGCGGTGCGCCGCGGTGACGCGGGCTTCGAGGCCGTTCAGGCGCAGGCCCGCCGCTCCGTGGACGAGGCCCTGTCGGCGCTGGCGGCCACCGACGCCGAACTCGGGAGCCGGCTCTCGACCGGCGAGCGCGCGCGCCAGCTCGCGGGGCGCTGGGACGCGATCAAGGCGCTGCCGGCGGCGGCGCCGGCCGAGGAATCCTTCCGCCTGCACACGGAGGCCGTGGGTGAACTGGTGGCCTTCATGGACCACGTGAGCAACACCTCCCAGCTCGCCCTCGATCCGGACGTGGACAGCTACTACACCATCAACCTCTACACCGTCGCGCTGCCGCGGCTGGCCGAGAAGACCGGGCAGATGCGGGCGGCCGCGTTGCAGGCTGCCGGCGCGGGCCGGCTCTCGCCACAGGAACGCTACGCGCTCGGCGTGTCGGCGGGCGCGGCGCGGGGGCTTCGCGAAGGCGCCGAGAGCGCCGTGCAGCAGGGCAGCGCCGCGAATCCTGTCCTGCGCGAGGCCATCGATCAGCGGGCCCGGGGCCTCTGGGCGGCGCTGGACGCCTTCGGAGGGCTCGTGGACCGGGAGATCGTGTCGGCCTCCGCCATCGGCGTGCCGCCGGCCCGGGTGTTCGAGTCCGGAAGTGCCGCGGTGAGCGCCGCGTGGCAGCTCTTCGACGCGGCGCTGCCCGCGGGCGACCGGCTGCTGGAGGCACGCATCGCGCGGCTCGAGAGCCGCAAGTGGACCATCGTCGCCTCGGTGAGTGCCGCGGCGCTGCTCGCCGTGCTCTGTGCCACCGTGATGATGCTGCGCACCGTGGTGCAGCCGCTGCGCGGCGGTGTCTCGCTGGCCGGCGCCATCGCCGGAGGCAGGCTGGACAACGTGGTGACCGCGCGGGGCAGTGACGAGATCGCGGAACTCGTGTCCGCCCTGGGGCGCATGCAGGACGAACTGCGGGCCCGCCTGCAGGCCGAACGCGCGATCGCGCAGGAGGCGCTGCGGGTGAAGTCGGCGCTCGACTGCGGCAACACGCCGGTTCGCATCGCCGATGCCGACGGCACCATCGTATACGTGAACGATGCCATGCGCGCGGCGCTGCGGCGCATCGAGGCCGAGGTGGCGCGGCGCGTTCCGGGCTTCCGGGCCGACACCGTGGTCGGCTCGAGCGTGGGCGTGTTCTACGAGGACGCCGCGGCGGCCGTGGAGCGGCTCAAGGCGCTGCGCACCACGGCGCGGATCGAGATGCGCATCGGTGGCCGGGACTTCCTGGTGGCCACCACGCCCATCGTGGACGCCTCGGGCGCGGTGGTGGGCTCCGTGGGCGAGTGGATCGACCTCACCGAGCAGAAGGCCGCGGAGCGCGAGGTGGCCGAGGTGGTCTCGGCTGCGGTGAACGGTGACTTCGCGCGCCGGATTCCCGTGGCGGGCAAGGACGGCTTCCTGCTGCAGCTCGCCACCGACGTGAACCGGCTGGTGGCCCAGGCCCAGCTCGGGCTCGACGAGGTGGGCCGGGTGCTCAGGGCACTGGCACAGGGTGACCTGACGCAGCGGGTGCAAGGGCAGTTCGAGGGCCAGTTCGCGGCGCTGCAGTCGGACTCGAATGCCTCCTCGGAGC
>CAZXJW010000370.1:0-3175 GCA_964641005.1 uncultured Rhodocyclaceae bacterium | reverse complement strand
TCAGGGCGGGCGTCTGGCTGCGCCAGCGGGCGCGCTGGTTCAAGGGCTTCGCCGTCACCGCCATCGTCCACGCAAGGACCCCGCGCCAGACAATGCGGGAGCTTGGCCCGGCGGGCACCGTCTCCCTGCTGGCGCAACTCCCCGTCTCCCTGCTGTGCACGGCGGCGCACCCGCTGGGGATAGGGCTGGCGCTGGGCGGGGACCTGTCCGGGGCGCTAGGCTGGCTCCTCCTGTTCGGCTACGCCACCGCCGTCGCGCTGCATGCCGTCGCTGCACTCCGGTCTGGGCTCCCGGTGTGGCTTGCACTCCTGCTGCCGTTCTACTGGGCGCTGCACTGGGGCGCGCTCCTGCTGGCGCTGTCCGACCTCGTGCGCGACCCCGCCCACTGGCGCAAGACAGACCACGGCGCGGCAGTGCGCGTTCCCACTGGCGCGACCGTTGCCGACTTGATACCCTCCCCTGCGAGAGAGACACAACAAGTATGAACAAACACGCCCCTGCACCGCAACCACTTGCGTTCGACTACCCCCACCACAGCGTGGGGCGGTCCCTGCTTGTCCATGCCGACTGCTTTGACTGGCTCCGCCACCTCCCCGACAACTCCATTGATGCGGTGGTCACTGACCCGCCCTATGGCGTGAAGGAGTATGAGCTTGAGCAGATAGAGCGGATGCACACGGGCGGCACCGGGATATGGCGGCTCCCGCCCGCCTTTGACGGCAACGTGCGAGCCCCGCTGCCCCGGTTCACGGCACTGGACCCGAAGGAGCGGGAGACGCTGGTGCGCTTCTTCCGGGAGTGGGCAGGATACCTTGTGCCCAAGCTCAAGCCGGGCGCGCATGTGTTCGTGGCCTGCAACTCCTTCATGTCGCAGTTGGTGTTCTCCAGCCTGATCGACGGGGGCCTTGAGTTCCGCACGGAGGTGATCCGGCTGGTGCAGACGCTGCGCGGCGGGGACCGCCCCAAGTTGGGGGAGAAGGATTTTCCAGACGTGTGTTCGCTGCCCCGGGGAGGCTATGAGCCTTGGGGGCTGTTCCGCAAGCCGATGCCCAAGGGCATGACGGTCAGGGAGTGCCTGCGCGACTTCGGGACGGGTGGCCTGCGCCGCCGCACCAATGACAAGCCGTTCTTTGACGTGATCCCAAGTGAACGCACCCCCCGCCGGGAGCGGGACATTGCTGACCACCCCAGCCTCAAGCCCCAGTCGCTGATGCGCCAGCTTGTCTGGGCCGCGCTCCCCTTGGGCGAGGGCGTTGTGGTTGACCCGTTCATGGGCTCCGGCTCCACCATCGCGGCGGCAGAGGCTGTCGGATACCGCGCCGTGGGCGTGGAGCGGCACGGGGCCTACTTTGACCTTGCCACTGCGGCAGTGCCCAAGCTGGCAGCCCTAAGCGCCAGCCTCAAGGCCGGGGCTCTGCCCTTGGGTGAGGGTCAGGCGGAGCTAGAGCTTTAGCCCCGGGGCCTTGTAAATCCAGTTTCCCAGCATCTTGTCATAGCCGCTCCGGTTCACCCCGGCGGTGATCGTGCGGCGGCTGGTCTCAGACCGCCCGGAGAAGGTCCAGTCAGCCTGCACAAGCTGCGCCCCGAACACCCCAAGGTATCGGAACGGCGCGGGCGCGACCGCCTTGGCCCCATCGGTCGGGCGTCCCGACTCAAAGCAGAACACCATCAGCCAAGCGTCCTCTGCATTGTGGCCCTGCCAGCCCCGGAGGTAGCGCGACCCCTTGACCTCAATCCCGTCCTGAGCGTGCTGCACGGTGTCATTCGGGAAGTGCCCCTTGGGCACGAGGTCAGGGTGCCCGTTGTGGTATCCGTTCTTTGCCAGCGTTGGGCAGTGCTTGGGGATGGTGGAGGTCATAAACTCCCCCACGATGGAGGAGAAGTTGGCTGGCATCAGCATCGTCTCAAGGCGCTCGATCTTGCGCCCGTTTAGCTGCTGGTTGATGAAGCCGATGAAGTCGATGAAGTCATTCATCGCAGAGCAGAGGTGCTCAATGGTCAGCCCGTGTGGGATGACCGCGCGCGGGTTGAAGTTCTCAATGCGAACCGGAGCCGGGTGACAGGCGCGGTATTCGGGCGAATCAATGTCTTGTGAGTTGTCCATGCGTGGACACTAGGGGGAGACGGTCCACTGTGTCCATCAAGCCTTTGCACTCCGCTTAGCCCGCCGGGCGCGGTAAGCTCCGCCCATGCAGGCGGTTATCTACATCTTCATGTGCCCAAAGGGGTGCGTCTATGCCGGGCGGCGCACTGTGTCGCCGGAGGCCCTCCGCTTCTGGCCGAACCGGGGGACGGGACCGCTGCCAGACGGATACGCCGGATCAGGCAAGGCGTGGCAGAGGGTGGCCCGGAAGCACCGGGACGCCCTTGTGTGGCGCATCGTCGCCCGGGTGGACGGGACCCGGCAAGACGCTGACCGGGCAGAGCGGCGGGCGATCCGGCTGACGCGGGCTCTCTTTGGGCGGTTGTGCCTGAACATCTTTGACGGCGGGCAGGGCTTCACGTCCGAGGACGCGCGGGCCGTAGGTGCGATGAACGCCGCAGACCCACTTTGGTCAGCACGGAACCGCGCCCACCTTCAAAAGCTCAACAGCGACCCTGCTCAGGTGGCGCGGCGGGCTGCCCAGATCGGGGCGATTGGTGCAGACTCTGAGGGCCGGGCCATTGATGAGGCGAAGCGTGCGGCTGCGGCGGCGGAAGCCAGCCGCCGCCCGGACGTGGCCGCCAAGAAGTCTGCCGCAATGAAGGCCAGCACGGAACCGCGCCCACCTTCAAAAGCTCAACAGCGACCCTGCTCAGGTGGCGCGGCGGGCCACGCAGCTTGCGACAGCCAATTCTGACCCGGCCAAGGTCGCGCGGGGCAAGGCAACCCGGCTCCGCAACTGGGTGCGCAAGGTGAACGCCAAGAACCGCGCCCGCCGGATGGCTGAGCAGTCAGCCCACTGATTCACTTGGAAGTTGGTGCCGGGTGAGGGGATCGAACCCCCGACCTTTGGTTTACAAAACCACTGCACTACCGCTGTGCTAACCCGGCATACCGTCTTAAAACCCGTCTTTGTTCACCGTCTTAACTGCACTTCCTGTTTAGCGTCAAGGCGTTACCCGATTAGACCCGGCGGCTTACAAAACCGCTGCTCTACCGGCTGAGCTATGGGGGCCTCCGGGCGCCGATCTA
>CAZXJW010000369.1:1257-3194 GCA_964641005.1 uncultured Rhodocyclaceae bacterium | reverse complement strand
GGGTCTGGCCCTCACCGAGGCCCTGTATGCCAGCCCTCAGGCCGTGCTGGCCCGTGCCGGTCTGGGCGATGCCCGCCGCACCGACCTCATGGCCCAGGTCGCGGGTGCTGGCCCTGCCGAGGTGCGCCAGCTTGCCATGCTGGCCGTCGCCACCAAGGATGTTGTCCTTGGCGCTGCCATCCAGTCGGTCAACGACCGGCTTCCCCGCCGTGACCGCCCCATCTCAAGCGCAGAGCTTGCCGATGCTCTGGTGGGCGAGGAGGCGCGCGCCGTGTCCAGTGCCATCGCCGCCATCAAGAACGCCGCACAGCGGGCGCTGAACGCCAACCGCGAGTTTGAGGCGGGCAAGGTGCGGCCCGTGGACCGCTTGAAGCTCGCACTCAACAAGCCGAAGGAGGACTGACCATGCCCCTCTACCTGATCCACCGCCCCGCCGGTCTTGCAGCCGAGCCGCTGCGCAACAGCGCGGGCCTGCACTCCGCCCTGATCAACGCGGCCAGCCCCGCCGCTGCCATCACCGCCGCCAACGCCCTTGCCGCCGCGCGTGGCGCTGGGGTTGGCGCCTTCTCCGGCACGGGCTGGGTGACGACCGACATTGCCACCACCCCGGGCGGGCTGCACGTTGACTGCGTGTTCGATGGCGACCCCATCAACATCCGGGGCATGGACCGTGGGGGCAACCCGGCATGACTGACCAAGAAATCCTGGATGGGTATGAGCTCCTCTTCGACACCAACCTGAGGCTCGCCCACGAGGCGCTGCTTCATTGGTCTGCCGAGAACGAGCCCGACTGCTGGCCGTCGCCCGCAGCCATTGTCCGGTTCGCGGCCTGCTACAGCGTCCCGGTCCCCGAGCTTGCCGGGCTCGTGGGCATCCTGACCATGAAGGTGGGGCGCAAGACGGTGTTCTGCGATGCACGGCGGAACCCGGAGCTGGTCAACCGCAACAACGTCTCGCGGTTCAGCCGCCGGGCGCTGGCGGCCTACGGGTTCTACAACGTGGCGTCGGCAATGTCGCAGGGCGCGGGCGCAGCGGTCCACTGAAACGCCGCGCCCGGCAGGCGCTGTCACCCTTCGCTGTCCCTCCGTCCATCCCCTGGCCCGGGGTGTGCCTCCGGGCATTTCTGCCAGCGCTCCGGCTGTCGGTCTACGGGCCGAAGAAGGCCTGCACCGCCGGGGCGAGGGCGAGGGCCACCGCATAGGCGATCAACAGGCACAGGTCGCCGCGCGCCACCATCAGAAGAACGCCCGCTGGCCGCCGCACTCCGGCTCCCACCGTGCCCCGGGGAGGACGGTGACGACGACCTTCGGCGGCGCGTCGGTGATGACCGCATCGACCTTGATGCCCCCGATGGAGGTCGCGCGGACCCCCTGGGCGAGTTCGGCCTGGTAGCCCATCATCTGAAGCGCCATCCGCGCAACAAGCAGTTCCATGATCCCCATTCTCCATTTCTGACGGTTTTGCTCAGATAACGGAGCGGGGATAACTGGCGGGCCTTAACGCCCTGTTAAGCAGTCTGCCAAGCCACGGAAATCGTTCACACTTATCCCCGGAAATCGCTTTACGGTTGTGTCCAAGCCGAGTTATCCCCGGTTAAGGTTCTCTTAATGTTCAGGGGGTTGGCGATGAAGTTCAGGGTGACAGTTGCGAATGTGTGGTGGTGCGAGGCGTCGGACCTCCGGGACGCCCAAGGCACCGCCATGAGGGAGGCCGGGGCGCTGGCCGCGTCCCTTGGGTGGGCGGTGGAGGCGCGGGTGACAGACCCCGCCGGGGCCTTCGCTGGCGCTGCCCTTGGGCGGGCAACTGGGGATGCTGACTGGCTGCCCTTCGGCTCCGCCCGGGCGCGGGCGGCTTAGCCGGGACATTCGGCCCGATCCAGTCTAGAACATCAACAACGATTCAGTGAGCCGCGCGATGAACCTTGATGAGATCACCGA
>CAZXJW010000369.1:820-1247 GCA_964641005.1 uncultured Rhodocyclaceae bacterium | reverse complement strand
GGGTCAGCCCACCCGCCGGGGCGACAATTGGGCCGTCTACCGGGGGGACAGCCTTGAGCTTCTGGCCGCGCTGCCAGCATCTTGCCTGCCCCTGACAGTCACGTCCCCGCCCTACAACATCGGCAAGTCCTATGAGCAGGTGCGCGATGTGGGCGACTACATCGACTGGTGCGCCGCTTGGGTCGAATTGATCCATAGCGCAACGGAGCCCGGCGGCGCGTTCTGGCTGAACCTGGGCTACCTGTCGGTGCCAGGGCGGGGCAAGGCGGTGCCAATCCCCTACCTGCTGTGGGACCGGGTGCCCTTCTTCCTGATCCAAGAGGTGGTGTGGAACTACGGTGCAGGGGTCGCGGCCCGCCACTCCTTCTCGCCCAGGAACGAGAAGTTCCTCTGGTATGTGAAGGACCCGGACAGCTACACCTTCAAC
>CAZXJW010000369.1:0-791 GCA_964641005.1 uncultured Rhodocyclaceae bacterium | reverse complement strand
GGACCCGGACGTGAAGTATCCGAACCAGCGCAAGAACGGGAAGCTCAAGTGCAACCCCCTCGGCAAGAACCCCTCAGATGTGTGGCAGATACCCAAGGTGACCTCTGGCGCGGACAGGTCATCAAAAGAGCGGATGCCCCATCCAGCGCAGTTCCCCACAGCGGTGGTGGACCGGATTGTCCGGGCTTGCAGCAACCCGGGGGACCTGATCCTTGACCCGTTCATGGGCTCGGGCTCTCTGGCAGAGGCCGCCATTCGGGCGGGACGACAGGCCATCGGCTTTGAGATCAATGGCGACTACGTTGACATGACCGCAAGGCGACTTGAAGCGGCCTTGGCTCAGCCCGCGCTGCTGTAGAGCTTGAGCAGCTTCGCCCTGTCGCTCTCCGGGCGTAGCCTCGCCTGCTGGCCGGTGGCAGACGCCTGCCCGATCCAGTCGGTGTGGTCCAGCCATCCAAAGCGGACTTGCGTGACAATGGGCAGGCCCACGGCGCTGAACTTCTGGAAGTTCACAGTCAGGTAGTAGCCGTTCTTGGGCTTGCCGTCACCAACCTGTTCCTGGGCATAGCTCCGGTTGCCGAATATTTGGGCCGCGTGGGAGGATGTCTTGAGCTCCACGGAAAGGCTCGTGTCCGGGATGTAGACAAGGTCCTTGTCGATCTTCGCCTTCTCTGGCCGCCACTCGCCGGGGTGGCGTGACTGAAGTTCCAGCGGGATCAACTCGTGCAACAGGAAGCCCATGATCTGGGGCTTCGGTTGAATGTCGTGCCCGATCCTGAACTTGCCGCCCA
>CAZXJW010000368.1:0-3197 GCA_964641005.1 uncultured Rhodocyclaceae bacterium | reverse complement strand
GCACGTGGCCTTGAACTTGGAGACAGGGATGGATTCCATGATGCGACGCTAACATGGACCAAAACTATGGTCAAAGCTCGGAACCCTCGGGGTTCACGCGAATCACTTCCCGTCCGCCCACTTCTCCAGCTCCGCCAGCATCCGCGCCACCCGGTCGCCCACCTTCTCGGTGGAGAGCTTTTCGCGGATGCGCTCGATCATCAGCGGGAAGGCGAAGGGCGTGGGATGCGGCGGGCGGGTGACCACGATGCTGCGGGTGGCGATGCGCGCGAGCACCTGCCGCATGCGCTCCAGCTCGAGCTCGTTGTCCAGCACCTCGCGCCGGCTCTGGTGCAGCAGCAGATTGCGCGGGTCGTACTTGGAGAACACGTCGAAGAACAGTTCGCTCGAGGCCTGCAGCTGCCGGCCGCTCTTCGGCTGCCCCGGATAGCCCTGGAACACCAGCCCCGCCACGCGGGCGATCTCGCGGAAGCGGCCGCGGGCGAGCATGCCGGCATCCAGGCTGGCGAGCACGTCCTCCTCCAGGCCCTCGGGCGAGAACAGTCCCTCGCGCAGCGCGCGGTTCCAGTCCACCCGCTCGGGCACCAGCAGCTCGAAGCCGTAGTCGTTCACGCACAGGCTGAAGGTGGCCGGCTGGGCGCGGCCGATGCGCAGCGCGCACAGGTTGGCCAGCCCCGTGTGCACGTGGCGTCCGGCGAAGGGAAAGCAGAAGAAGTGGTGGCCCTCCCGGGTGTCCACCTGCTCGACGAGCAGTTCGCGCGAGCCGGGGATGCGCGACCAGCGGCGCTGGATGTCGAACAGCGGCGCGAGGGCCGCAGTCTCCGGCTCCGGATACTCGCCCTGGCGGGCGAGGTCCACCAGCTCCACGATGGCCTCGCAGAGCTCGTTGGACAGGGGCATCTTGCCGCCACCCCAGCGCGGCACCACGCCCTTGCCGGGCCTGGCCTTGCGCACGTAGGCCACCATCACGTGCACCTTCACCAGCTCCAGCACGCGGCCGCCGAACAGGAAGCAGTCGCCGGGCTTGAGCCACGCGATGAAACTCTCCTCCACCGTGCCGATGCGCCCGCCGCTCATCCAGCGCACCTCCATGGCCGTGTCGGCCACGATGGTGCCCACGGACATGCGGTGGCGGCGCGCGATCTGCGCATCCGGGACGTGGTGCAGACCGGTCTCGTCCACGACGACCCGGTGGTACTCCGGATAGGCGCCCAGCGACTCGCCACCGTGGATCACGAAATCCAGGGCCCAGCGCCACTCGTCGTCGCCGAGCCCGCGGTAGGCCCAGGTGGAGCGCACCTCCTCGAGCAGTTCGTCGGCGCGGAACCCGCCGCCCAGCGCCACGCTCACCAGGTGCTGGGTGAGCACGTCCAGCGGCTTGCGCAGCGGGCGGCGCGACTCGATGCGGCCTGCCCGCGCCGCGCGGCGGGCCGCGGCGGCGTCGATCAGTTCCAGCGCGTGGGTGGGGACGCAGGTCACCCGCGACAGCCGGCCCGGCGCGTGGCCCGAGCGCCCGGCGCGCTGCATCAGCCGCGCCACGCCCTTCGGGCTGCCGAGCTGCAGAACGCGCTCCACGGGCAGGAAGTCCACGCCCAGGTCGAGGCTCGAGGTGCACACGCAGGCCTTGAGGGTGCCGTTCTTCAGGCCCAGCTCCACCCAGTCGCGGATCTCGCGATCCAGCGAGCCGTGGTGCAGGGCGATCAGCCCCGCCCAGTCGGGCCGCGCCTCCAGCAGCGCCTGGTACCAGAGCTCGGCCTGGGAGCGGGTGTTGGTGAACAGCAGCGTGGTGGCGGCGGAGTCGATCTCGTCCACCACGCGCTCGAGCAGCCGCACGCCCAGGTGGCCGGCCCAGGGGAAGCGTTCCATGGTCTCCGGGATGAGCGTGTCCACGGCGAGGCGCTTGTCGATGCGGCCTTCCACCCGCCGCCCCTGTCCGTCCGGCCCCACCAGCACCTGCAGCGCCTCGTCCAGGTTGCCGAGCGTGGCGGACAGGCCCCAGGTGACCAGCCCAGGGTTCCAGCGCCGCAGCCGGGCCAGCGCGAGCTGGGCCTGCACGCCGCGCTTGTTGCCCATGAGTTCGTGCCATTCGTCCACCACCACGGTGGATACGCAGGACAGGCGCTCGCGCGCATCGGCGCGGGTGAGCAGCAGCGTGAGGCTCTCGGGCGTGGTCACCAGCACCGAGGGCAGCCGTCGATCCTGCCGGGCGCGCTCGCCGCTTGGCGTGTCGCCGGTGCGCACGCCGACGGTCCAGGACAGCCCGAGGCCTTCCAGCGGTTCGGCCAGGGCGCGGCCGGTGTCGGCCGCGAGCGCGCGCATGGGCGTGAGCCACAGCACCGACAGCGGTGGCGCGTGGGCACCCGAGGGGCGAAGCGACTCCGCGCGCTGCAGCGCGCCCAGCCACACTGCGAAGGTCTTGCCCGAGCCGGTGGTGGCGTGCAGCAGGCCGTTCTCGCCCGCGGCCATGGCGGACCAGACATCGCGCTGGAAGGCAAACGGTGTCCAGCCGCGGGCGCCGAACCAGGCGTCGACACGCTCGCCCAGGGTCACGGCGCCTGCCGTGGCCGTTGCGTTCTCCCGGATGGATGCCTTCGCCACGCCGCCGCTCAGGCGTGCCCCACGCCCGCCTGGTCGCGCGACGCGCCGGCCACGCTCCTCCGGGCCCGTTCCACCACGTCGCGGGCCAGCTGTTCGCGCAGCGCGCGCGGCGCGGGCAGCATGCCTGCGCGCAGCGCCAGCACCATGGCCACGGCCTGCAGCACGTCGCCGTTGGCGGCGGGCGGACGGCCCTCGATCTGGCCGTCCAGGGCATTGAGCAGCGCACTCACCAGGTCGCCCACGCGTGCGGCGGAGACGGTCTCGGGATGCAGCTCGAAGGCCACGTCGAGCACGGTGCCCGAGGAGGTGACCGCGCGGTAGGGAAGCGTGTTCATGACGTGGACTCTCCGGATCGAAGCAGCCGGTGCAGATGATCGAGGGTGTCGGCCTCGGCGGCGGGTTTGTCGGTGCGGATGCGAAGCATGCGCGGGAAGCGTACCGCCACGCCCGACTTGTGGCGCGTGGAGCGCTGGATGCCCTCGAAGCCCAGCTCCATCACCAGCTGCGGGAGGACGCTGCGCACGGGGCCGAACTTCTCGACCGTGTTGGCGCGGACGAAGGCGTCCACCTCGCGGATCTCGGCGTCGCTGAGGCCCGAG
>CAZXJW010000367.1:0-3211 GCA_964641005.1 uncultured Rhodocyclaceae bacterium | reverse complement strand
GGGCCAGCGGACCGCGCAGGTCGGGGCTCGCGTAGAGGTGGAACTGGATGCCGGTGCCGGTCGGTGCGCTGAGCGGCAGGCTGCTGAGGATCGCGGCCATCTCTTCGTCGGCGCCGGACTGAGGGTGCAGCTCAATGCAGAATCCCAAGGCCTCCCGGTTCACGAAGATCTGTCGATCGGGCAGCCACGCGGACCACGGCAGCCAGTCTGCCAAGGCGGTGCGCTCTTGGCGCGGATCGGCGTGGCCGCCGAGCGCGGCCTGCAGGTCATCGAGCAGGGAACGCAGCATGACTCAACGCACTCCGGTGGACGGGGCGGGGGCGGGTGTCGGGGTCGGCGCGGGACGCGTGACTTCGGGCTTCACGTCCTGTGCAGGGCGTACGCGTGCCATGCGCCACTGACCGGTGTTGACGAGCACGTGGACGAAGCTCGCTTCGTGGAGATCACCGTCGCTGTCTTCCCAGGGAGCAATCCAGAGACGCAGGACGCGAGGCGCCGTGCGCAGGCCTTCGGGTTCGCTTGCTGTCGGTATGACTTCGTTGGCGGGCGACGGGGCTTCGTCGGGCTTGTCTGTGAAGGGCTTCGAGGACACTGCCGGAAGAATCGACCACACCGGAGATCGATCCCCGGCTTGCGAGTTCGCGTAGACGCCTGAGACAGAGGTGCACACGGTGCCCTTGGGGGCCTGGCAGCCGTAGGTGGGCGAACCGCCCAGGCCGGACATGCCGCCGGCGCAGGCGGTGAGGAGGAGAGTGGTTGTCGTTGCGGGGAACAGGACACGCAGTTTCACGGACGCACCTCCTTCGGCACGTCGGTGTGTGCGGAGGCGACGGTGCGTTCCAGCCACGCCTCGATCTGGGCGGCCGTGGCCGCGCCTTGGAGCAAGCGGCCGTCGGCGGCGATGAGGGTGGGGGTGCCTTCGATGCGAAGGCGATTCGCGAGCGCGATGTTCCGGTCGATGGGGTGGGCGCAGGTGCGCGCCTTCGGGTTGGTGCCGGTGGTCATGAGGCCCTGCCACGCCTTCGCACGATCGCCGCTGCACCACACGTGAATGGCGCGGTCGCGGGCCTTGGGGTGCAGGCTCGCGATCGGGAAAAGGAAGGTGTGGACGGTGAGGTTCGCCACCTTCCCCAGTTCCGCTTCGAGCCGGCGGCAGAAGGGGCAGTCCGGGTCGCTGAAAACCGCGACCACTCGGCTGCCGTCGCCGCGCACGGTGCGGATGGCATCAGCGAGCGGGAGTGCAGAGAAGTCGATCCGATGGCTCGCGCGTTCGCGCTCCTCGGTGAGATCGCGCTGGGCGGTCAGGTCCACCAGGTGCCCGAACAGGAAGTAGCGGCCTGTCGCATCGGTGTAGACGGTGCGTGGTCCCATGCGGACTTCGAAGACACCGGGCCACGGTGTCGGGGCCGGAGTACCAAAGGTCGTGCCCGGGTAGCGCGTCTCGAGGGTTTCGCGGGCGGGGGGGCGCCGGGTGGGTTGTTGCGGTTCGTCCGTCTGGGCGTGCGCGAGAGTCGCGCTAAGGCTCAGGACGGCGAGCGCCAGGGTTCGGGCGTTACGGTTCATCGGGGTCCTCGGGAGTGCGCTTGGGTGTGCGTTGCTGCAGGAGCGGGAGTTCGGCCTCGGGTTCGTCGGCGTCGTCTCGTGCTCGGGGAGGGGCGTTCGCGTCTGCGCCGGGTGTGTCGAGGGGACCGCCCAGGTTCATGCCCTGGGTCACCACCACATCCACATGTCGGCCGGCATCCACCTCGATCACGGGGAAGACTTTTTCGGCGAGGCTGATGTAGTACTGGGCGAGGCGATCCAGCGCCCGGCCCATGCCGACGCCCAGACCGGCCTGGAGCTGGCGCTCGGGATCGACGGTGCTGGTGGTGCCAAGCGGCGAGACCTGCAGCGTCGTGGCGCCCATGCGGAAGGCGTGGCCGATGCCACCGGCCACCCCGGCGAGCAGCGCATTGGCGAGGATCTGACCCTGCTTGGAGACGAGTCGGCCGCGCAGGCCCGCCTTGCCGTCTTCACCGGCCACGTAGCCCTTGAGCGGCACGTCGAGCGCGGTGCCGTCGCGGTTCACGCACGACAGCGTCTCGGTGCGCAGGTAGGCGCGCTCGGCGCTTACGTCGCCGAAGCCCGCCGCCACCACGAAGCACTCCTTCACGCGGGAGCGGAACTGGTTGGGCAGGACGGCGTGATCGAGCAGCTTGAGCACGACTGGCTGCGGATTGCGCTGGGCCTGCCCTCCCGTGGGGGCGTCGAGCCCGCCCAGCATGATGGCGCGGGCGAAGCTGCCGCTGGGCAGATAGCGGCGCGTGTCGCGGGGAGTCGGGCCCTGTGCGGGATTGGCGGACTTCTCAGTGGACGGCGTCGGCTCGTTGAGCACGACCGAGACGATGCCAGCGGTGGGGAGCAGCGACTGCCCCGCTCCCGGCACCCCGAGTGGAGGGGAGGAGGAGGGAGGGGCACCGGGCGGTGGTGGGGGCAGCCGCTGCAAGAGGGGATCCCGGATGGGCACGTCGGTGCGCTTGTCGGGACCGAAATCGGGTTTGAGTGCCGGGGCAGACACCGGCGGCGGAGGAAGGGGGGTGAGACCATCGCGCTCCAGACGGCGCAGACGCACCATCATTTCCTTGGAGCGTTCGTCCAGCTGCGAGTGGCGTTGGTCGAGCTCACGGGTGTTCTGTTCGATCGCCTTCAGATGCGCATCGGCCTGGCCGCGCCAGGCGTCCTTGGGATCCACCTGGGCGCCGGGGGCGAGGATCTGCGTGGTGACCGGACGCGATGGCGTCTCCGTGGGCTTGCGGCTGGTGACCTGCACGGAGAGGAACGCGGTTCCGCCGATGACACCGGCCAGACCGGCGAGCAGCAGGTACTGGCGCTGCCGGGCCCGCGTCATGGAACGGACACTCGGTTCAGTCATTGGCGCGCCGCTCCCGGATGACGGTCAAGCGGACGCGTTCGCCGGGGGCGAGGTGGATCTCGCCTGCGGCCGTGACTTCGGTGTCGGGATCGAAGGCGATGGCCATCACGCCGGGCTTGGCGAAGGTGCGCTCGGTGAGGGTCCGGGGTTCCTTCGTGGTGTTGCGGACCTCGAGGCGCTCGCCAATGAGCGCGGTACCCGTCCAGCGCGACTCGACAAGGACACGCAGGCCGTCGGCGGCGGGGAGGAGCTGGGCGACGCGCTTCGCCTCGAAGCCTTCCACGCTCGCGCTGTCCGCCA
>CAZXJW010000366.1:0-3216 GCA_964641005.1 uncultured Rhodocyclaceae bacterium | reverse complement strand
GGGCAGCACGAGCAACAGCGCAAGGGACAGGCGGGGTGGCGCGCGATGCATGGAGGTCTCCTCGGTTTCCGGTGCCATGCCGGAGGCTTCCGGCGGCCGCGGCATTGTGCCATCGCCCTGCCGCCCGCCACGGGCGTGATCCAGGTCACCGATGGCGCGCACGGCGCCGCCCGGCGCTTGCATCCCGCTGCCAGGCCCCCATCTGGGCCCCGATCGCGCTCCTGCGCCACGACTGCGCGGCGAGCACGCTCTTTCGTCCCGTCCACCCGACCACCGTTCCCGTCGAGCCACGCTCCCGGAGGCTGCCCATGCAAGACGCCCTTCACCTCGTCTGCCCACATTGCGATGCGGTCAATCGCGTTCCCGCCGCCCGCCTTTCCCAAGGGCCGCAGTGCGGCAAGTGCCACCGGCCCATGTTCACCGGCGAGCCGACCCCGCTGGGCGAAGCGCGCTTCGAGCGCCACGTCACGCGCAGCGACATCCCCGTGGTGGTGGACTTCTGGGCGCCGTGGTGCGGGCCGTGTCGCATGATGGCGCCGCACTTCGCCCAGGCCACCGGCGTGCTCGAGCCCGCCGTGCGCATGGCCAAGGTGGACACCGAGGCCGAGCCCGGCCTGGGCGCGCGCCACGGCATCCGCAGCATCCCGACGCTGGCCATCTACCGCGGCGGACGGGAACTGGCCCGCCAGTCGGGCGCCATGGGCGCGCGCGACCTGGTGGCCTGGGTGCGCAGCGTGACGGGCTAAGCTCCCGCCCGGCGGGCCGCAGCGCACCGCCGCGAGCAGCAACCGCCACGCCGCCCAGCGAGAATCGCCGTGAAGTCATTCGCGGAACTCGCAGCGCTGCGCGCGGGCAAGTCCTGAGCCGGGGCACGGTCGGCCCGGATCGTGGACAATCCGCCCTCGCCGCGCAGCGACCGCGCGGCAACGGACATGAAGCCATGAACCTCCCCCAGCTCCGCGACCTGCTGCGCGCCCACGGCGCTGGCCCGGCCCACGAACGCCTCGCCCTGCGCGCCTGGATGGCGGGCCGCGCGCTCGACGCGGGCCACGCCCACCCGGACCAGTTCTTCCCGGCGCGCTTCCGCGGCGCACTGCCGGCGCTGCACGCCGCCCTCGGCGAGATGGCCGCCGTGCAGTCCGTCCATCCCGCCGCCGACGGCTCCACGCGTCTGCTGGTGCGCCTGGCCGACGGCCAGTCGGTGGAGAGCGTGCTGCTGCCCCGCGAGGGCGTGTGCGTGTCCACCCAGGTGGGCTGCGCCGTGGGCTGCACCTTCTGCATGACCGGTCGCGAGGGCGTGAAGCGCCAGCTCGGCAGCGCCGAGATCGCCGCCCAGGTGGCGCTGGCCCGCGCCCGCGGCCACGCGGTGCGCAAGGTGGTCTTCATGGGCATGGGCGAGCCCGCCCACAACCTCGACAACGTGCTCGAGGTCATCGACTTGCTCGGCACGGCCGGCGGCATCGCCCACAAGAACCTGGTCTTCTCCACGGTGGGAGACCGCCGTGCCTTCGAGCGCCTTCCGCAGGGGCCGGTGAAGCCCGCGCTGGCGCTGTCGCTGCACACCACCCGTGCCGACCTGCGCGCCGAGCTGCTGCCGCGCGCGCCGCGCATCGACCCCGGCGAGCTCGTGGCCCTGGCCGGCGACTACGCCCGCGCCACCGGCTATCCCGTGCAGTACCAGTGGACGCTGCTCGAGGGCGTGAACGACGGCGACGACGAGGTCGAGGCCATCGCCCGCCTGCTCGCCGGCCAGTACGCGGTGATGAACTTCATCCCCTTCAACGCCATTGCCGGCAGCGAATTCCGGAGGCCGTCCATGGAACGCGCTGCCGAGATGGTGCGCACCCTGCACCGCTGCGGCGTGCTCGCCAAGCTGCGCTACTCGGCAGGCCAGGACGTGGACGGGGGCTGCGGGCAGCTGCGGGCACGCAGCCTCGCGGCGGCCTGAGATCGCGCGAAGCCCTCCGGCAGGGCCGGGTCGCTCCACGGGTTCCGGGCGCCGCGCACGGATGCCGGCGCCGGGTCGTCGCTCAGGGCTCCCGCCCTCCCCGCAGCCGTCGCAGGTTGTCCTCGCAGACCTGGTTGCGCTGCGCCTCGTCCGCGCCGGCAAGGTACACCGCCATGGGTTCCGACAACCCGGCCATGCGGGCCTCGTGATCGAGGTTCGCGCGCTCCGATTCCGCTCGCAGCGCCGACTCGCCTTCGCGCAGCCGGCGCGCGTTGCGCCGCTTCCAGGCATCGTGGGCCGCGTCGAAGCGCTTGCGATAACCGGGCATGCGCTCGGCGCAGACCGCGGCCTGCCGGCTCATGACGAGCGATTCGAGCTGCAGCCGGGCCGCGACGCCAGCGCCGTCCTCGGAATCGGACTCCTGAGGGCTCGCCAGCAGCGGCGCGCACGCCAGGAGCACGGCCACGCCGCGGGCGGCGGCGTTCCTCAGGCGATCCCGACCTGCGCCAGCCACGGCAGGAGCTCCGCGTGAAACATCGTCGCGCGACCCCGCACCGCCTCGCGCAGCGCCTGCTCGCCCTGCACGGGGTCTCCCTGGTGGCGCAATTCGAGCCCGGCCGCGGCCACCGCGCGGCAGCCCGCCTCGATCCCCGCGGCCACGTCTCCACCCGCGGCGAGCAGCGCGCGGTCGAGGAAGGTAAGGGCCACGCCGGTGCCCAGCACGGGCGAGGCGAGGCAGGCGTTGCCCGGATCGGCAGAGGCCCGCTCGAGCGCGGCCCGGTTGAACGCCGCGGTGGATGCCCGGCGCTCGTCCTCGTCCGCCTCCGGCAAGGCGGGCAGCACGTTGCCCAGCGCCGCCATGGCGAACAGCGCCTTGCGCACCTGGGTCCGGTCGAGCCCGCCCACTTCCGGCGCCGCGGCGAGCGCGTCGAAGGTCATGGGCGAGCGCGCCAGCGCATCGAGCACCGGCGCGTGGATGTCCTCGTGCAGCCGCACTTCGCCGGCGGGCTGGGCGAGCACCAGCCTGCAGCCGGGACGCGGCCGTGCCAGCGCGAAGCGCATGCCGCCGAGCAGCGACTCGAGCCGGGCGGGGGGTGCCTTCGGCGCACCGCGCACGTAGACGTCGCGGCGGAACTGCTGGTTGCGCAGGAAGTCCCTCACCATCTCCGCGAACGCCCGGTCGGCCTGCGAGGCCACCAGCTGCGCCTGCTCGGGGCGCAGCACGAGGGCGTCGAAGTTGTCCACCAGGGTGGCCGAAGCGGCATAGG
>CAZXJW010000365.1:0-3216 GCA_964641005.1 uncultured Rhodocyclaceae bacterium | reverse complement strand
GCCCGGCCAGGCGTCGCCCGGCGCCTCGCCCGTGCGACTCGTGGGCACCGGCGAGAGCAGCGACGCTCACCACATGTCCTCGCCGCATCCGGAAGGCGCCGGCGCGCGGCTCGCCCTCGAGCGCGCGCTGCGGAGCGCGGGCATGGCGCCGGGCGAGGTGGACTACGTGAACCTTCACGGCACGGCCACGCGCAGCAACGACGCCGCGGAAGCGCTGGCCGTGGCTGCCGTGCTCGGCGAACGGGTGCCCGCCAGTTCCACCAAGGGGCTCACCGGCCATGCCCTGGGCGCGGCCGGCGGCATCGAGGCGCTGCTCACGGTGCTCGTGCTGGAGGAAGGCCTGCTGCCCGCGGGCGGCAATACCTCCACGCCCGATCCTGCCCTGGGCACGGCTTACGTGACCGCCACGCGCCCGGCGCCATTGCTCCGTGCGCTCAGCAACTCCTTCGGCTTCGGCGGCGCCAACTGCGCGCTCGCCTTCCAGCGGGCCGCGTGATGCACGCCTGGATCGAGGGCATCGGCGTGCTCGCTCCGGGCATGCCCGACTGGACGACAGCCCGCGCGGTCCTGCGCGGCGAGGCGCCGCACGAGGCAGTGGCGCCGACGATCCCGGCCCCGCCGTGGCTGCCGGCCGCGGAGCGCCGGCGCACCGGCACGGCCGTGCGCCTCGCGCTCGCCGCGGGCCGCGAGGCGGTGGAGCATTGCGGTCGTGCCCGCGAATCGCTGGCCACGGTGTTCACCTCCTCCGGCGGCGACGGGGACAACGTGCACGCCCTGTGCGAGGCTCTCGCCTCGGACGACCGAGAGGTCTCGCCCACGCGCTTCCACAACTCGGTGCACAACGCGCCGGCCGGCTACTGGGGCGTGGCCACGGGCTGCCGGGAACCCTCCACCAGCCTGTGCGCCCACGACGCGAGTTTCGCCGCCGGCCTGCTGGAGGCCCTGGCCTGGATCGCCCACGAAGGCACGGCGGTTCTGCTGGTGGCCTACGACACGCCCTATCCCGAACCCCTGCACGCCGTGCGTCCCATTGCCGCGAGCGTGGGGATCGCGCTGGTGCTCGTGCCGAAACGCACCGACCGTTCGATCGCGGGCGTGCGCCTCGAAGGCATCGGCGCGCCACGCGCGGCATCCGCGCTCGCGCCGTCGCTGGAGGCGCTGCGCGCCGGCGTACCGGCGGCGCGAGGGCTGCCGCTGCTGCGCGCCCTCGCCCTGGGCGAACCGGCGGCGCAGTGCGATCACCTCGACGGCCGCGTGCTTCGGCTGGTGGTGCATCCGTGCTGAACACGCTGGATCGCGCCCAGATCGCCGCACGCATTCCCCACGCGGGACGCATGTGCCTGCTGGAACGGGTGGAGCGCTGGGATGGTGATGCCATCGTGTGTCGCGCCACCAGCCACCACGACCCCGCCAACCCGTTGCGCGAGAGCAGCCGCCTGGGCGCCGCCTGCGGCGTGGAATACGCGGGCCAGGCCATGGCGCTTCACGGAGCCCTCACCGCAGCGGCTGGCGCCCGGCCGCGCGCCGGATTCCTGGTGGCGCTGCGCGAGCTCGAGATGCACTGCGAGCGGCTCGACGACGTCGCGGGCGACCTGCTCGTGGAGGCCACGCGGGTGCTGGGCGACGAAGCGCGCGTGGTGTACGAGTTCACCGTCTCCGGCGACGGCCGCCGGCTGCTGCACGGTCGCGCCACGGTGATCCTGGATGCCGGCGCCACGGGAGGAACGCCATGAAGCGGGCACTGGTCACGGGCGGCAGCGGCGCCATCGGCGCAGCCATCTGCGAGGCACTGGCCGCCCAGGGGATGGAAGTGGTGGTGCACGCGGGGCGCAACGCCCGGGCCGCGCAGGACGTGGCGGCGCGCATCGTGGCCGCCGGCGGCACGGCGCGCACCTGCATGTTCGACGTCACCGACCGCGACGCGGCCGCCACGGCACTCGCCGCGCTGTGCGACGAACGCCCGGTGCAGGTGCTGGTGAACAACGCCGGCCTGCACGACGACGCGGTGCTGGCCGGCATGCGGCCCGAGCAGTGGGACCGGGTGATGGACGTGAACGTGGACGGCTTCTTCAACGTCACCCAACCGCTGCTGCTGCCCATGATCCGCACCCGCTGGGGCCGCATCGTGAGCGTGACCTCGGTGGCGGCCATCGCCGGCAACCGCGGGCAGGTGAACTACGCGGCGGCCAAGGCGGCGCTGCACGGCGCCACGCGTGCGCTGGCGCTGGAGGTGGCGAGCCGCGGCATCACGGTGAACGCCGTGGCACCCGGGATCATCGCCTCGCCCATGGCCGACGCGGCCTTCGGCCCGGAGCAGGTCAAGGCGCTGGTACCCATGCAGCGGGCCGGCACCCCAGAGGAAGTGGCCGCGGTGGTGGCCTTCCTGTGCTCGGAGGCGGCGGGCTACGTGTCGGGGCAGGTGCTGGCGGTGGACGGCGCGCTGTCCTGAGCCGGGACTCGGCGCTGTCCCGGGCCGGGCCTCATCGCCGTCCGATCACAAGCCGCCAGACCAGCAGCGGAAACCGGATGAGGAAGCCCGCGAGCAGCCGGGCGTGCATGCCCGCCAGCAGCAGGTTGTCTCGTCCGTAGCGGAAGTGCGACACGCCCCCCTCTTCGCTCGACAGGTAGCGCACCGGCGTGGGGAGGTTCACCAGCGGCAGCCCGCGCCACGCCAGACGCACGGCGGCCTCCACGTCGAAGTCGAAGCGCCGCATCCAGCGGCTCGGCTCCATGAGGGCCAGCAGGTCGGCCACGGGATAGACGCGCATCCCGAACAGCGAATCGCCCACCCCGCCCCAGAGCGTCTCGAGCTGGACGATGGAGTTGGAAACCTTGCGCCCCTGCACCCGAAGCTGGGGCGCGGAGGCATCGAACACGGGCTTGCCCAGCACCAGGGCACGCGGATTCGATCGGGAAGCGTTCATGAAGGCAGGGATCCGGTCGGCGGGGTGCTGCCCATCCGCGTCCATGGCCAGGGCATGGGTGAAGCCGGCAGCCCGCGCCGCCTGCAGCCCGTGAAGGATGGCCGATCCCTTGCCGCGGTTCTCCGGCAGCACGAAGTAGCGCAGCGCGGGGAGTTCCGCCGACAGGCGCGCTAGGATCTGCGCCGATCCATCGGTGCTTCCATCCACCACGACCCACACCGGATTCCAGGCGGCGCACGCATCACGAACCGTGCGCTCGAGGATGGGGCCGGTGTCGTAGCTGGGGATGAGG
>CAZXJW010000364.1:384-3227 GCA_964641005.1 uncultured Rhodocyclaceae bacterium | reverse complement strand
CCCCAGAACAGCTCCGGCTGGCGGGTCATCACCTGGGGACCCGGCTGGATGCCGTGGATGGTCATGGCACCCACCATCAGCGCCATCACCGCATTGGGGGGGATGCCCAGCGTGAGCATCGGGATGAAGGAGGTCTGGGCGCCGGCGTTGTTGGCCGACTCCGGCCCGGCGACGCCCTCGATGGCGCCCTGGCCGAAGCGCGACGGATCGCGCGCGATGCGCTTCTCGAACATGTACGAGGCGAACGAGCCGAGGGTGGCACCGCCCCCGGGCAGGATGCCCAGCAGCGAGCCGATACCCGTGCCGCGCGCGATGGCGCCCCAGGCGCGCTTCATCTCGGCACGGTCGGGCAGCAGGCTGCCGATCTTCTGCGACAGCACCTCCCGGGCGCCCTGGCGCTCGAGATTGACGATGATCTCCGCGAATCCGAACAGGCCCATGGCCACCACCACGAAGCCGATGCCGTCGGAGAGCTCCGGCCGGTCGAAGGTGAAGCGCTGGTCGCCGGAGTTGACGTCGGTGCCCACCAGCCCCAGCAGCAGGCCAAGAAGGATCATGCCGATCGCCTTGACCAGCGAGCCGGAGGCCAGCACCACCGCGCCGATCAGGCCCAGCACCATCAGCGAGAAGTATTCGGCCGGGCCGAACTTGAACGCCAGTTCCGTGAGCGGCGGCGCGAACGCGGCCACCAGCATGGTGGCGAAGGTGCCGGCGATGAACGAGCCGATCGCGGCGATGCCGAGCGCGGCGCCGGCGCGTCCGCGGCGTGCCATCTGGTAGCCGTCGAGGCAGGTCACCACCGACGACGATTCGCCGGGCAGGTTCACCAGGATGGCGGTGGTGGAGCCGCCGTACTGCGCGCCGTAGTAGATGCCCGCCAGCATGATGAGCGCCGAGACCGGCTCGAGCTTGAAGGTGATGGGCAGCAGCATGGAGATCGTGGCCACCGGACCGATGCCGGGCAGCACCCCGATCAGCGTGCCCAGCAGCACGCCTCCGAAGCAGTAGAGGAGGTTGTCGAGCGACAGCGCGACCTGGAAGCCCAGGCCGAGGTTCTGTAGCAGTTCCATCAGCCGCCCGCCTGGGGCCAGACGGGGAAGGTGAGCCCCAGCCCCTGCACGAACACCAGCCAGCCGAGCAGGGACAGGCCGGCCGCCAGCAGCCCCGACTCGACCCAGCGTCGGCCGGGCTGGGCCGCGCACGAGAGGATGACGAGCAGCACGGTGGAGATCACGAAGCCCAGCGTCTCGATGCCGAAACCGAAGGCCACCACCGCGGCGAGGACGAGCACGAGGGGCCGCAGCAGCGGGCGATCTGGCATGGCACCCTGGGTGCGCAGGCCGTTGATCAGAACCAGCACTCCGAGCCCCACCAGCAGGATCGCGATGATGCGAGGGAAGTAGCCCGGGCCCATGGAGAGCAGGCTACCCATTCGGTACCCGCGCCCCGTTACCAGCGTCGCGGTGCCGGCGACGACGAACAGGGCGCCTGCCATGAAGTCGGCCGGCGCGCGGACGGAGCCCGCCATGTCTCCTCCCTCGAACGGGGTTGTTGTCGTTGGGTCGACCGATTCTGTCACAGCGACGCAGGCGAGCCAACGAAACCCGTCCGCAGGATGACTGCCCGTCGCCAGACCCGCAAGTGCGTTACCGGACGCGGGTCGAAGCGCCCTCGAGGGTCAGAAACTGGCCGTCACGTAGGCAGTAGGCCCTTGGTAGGACTGATCGATCCTTCCGTTCCAGGAAGATTTGGTCGCCTCCAGTTCCAAGAACAGGCTGCGATAGCCAACGCCGAAGCCCACGTGCCGGAAGGGTTGGTACAGCAGGTCCAGGGCAGTGCTGGTGATGCCGCCATCGTACCCGTCGTAGCGCAGGGAGAACCGGTCCAGGCGTGCCCCGATCGACCAGTGGTCAGTCAGCGCGAAGGTTCCGAACACGCTCAGCACCGGCAGCGGTGCGGTCATCGCCGCCCCCTGGCTGCGCGGGGTGCTCAGCACGGTACCCGACAGGCTGGCGTCGTAACGCGCCACATGGAAACCGAGCGCTACCCCGACCTCCTTGTCCTGCCGCTTGAAGAACGAGTAGCCCGCGGACACACGGGCGTCCGCGAAGTCGAGGCGGGAGTCCACGGTGGCCCCGACGGGGTAGGTCTGGTCACCCCACGAGATCTCCTGGTCCAGGGTGCGGTTCCCTCGGCGGTTCAGCTCGAAGTATTCCGCCTCGATGCGCCAACGCTCGCCGAGGCGGATCCGGGCCATCAGGGCGGGCACTTCCTTCTGGTCTTCCAGGCCCAGTGCCCGCTCGAAGTTGAAGGATGCGCCCACGCCCCCGGTGCTGGGATTGAGCTGTGCCGTGGTCGAGGAGGTGGGCAGGTAGGCCCCGAGACCGATGAAGAATCGATCCGACAGCGCCGGGTTGTTGGGCACGCCGGAATCGGCCGCCCGCGAGGGCGAAGCCAGGACCCCGAACACGGCCACGAGCACCAGGATATGCATTCTCATTTCCAGCTCCCCCCAGCTTGCATGTCGAGACGAAGCTACGTGCGCTCCAAGCCTTTCGCAATGCGAACTCGCGCCACCGATGCTCCAGGCACCCCGCTGGTCAGCCATCAGCGGGGGGTGCTCTCGTCATGGCTGCGAGGCTTGCGCACCAAGGAAATCCGCGGGCGGGCGGCGCAGACGCCGCCCGCCCGGCGGATCACTGCTTCTGGAGCGTCAGCGCGACCGCCTCGGTGTGGCGCACCACCACGAGATCACCGACCTTCACTTCGCCGAAGCGCTTCACGCTCGCAGGCACGTTCACGCGCCGCAGCTTGCCGTCGGGGCCGCGCAGGTCGGCCCAGCG
>CAZXJW010000364.1:0-374 GCA_964641005.1 uncultured Rhodocyclaceae bacterium | reverse complement strand
CGTGGCGCTGACTTCCACCACGGAGGCCACGGCGCCGCCTGGCGTGCCGCCCTTCGGCGCGAGGGCCACCACGTCGCGCTGCGAGGCGCCCGCGGCGCCACCGGCCCCGGAGACGAACAGCGCGGTCTCCTCCATGTAGCGCACCAGCACCTTGTCGCCCACCTTCACCTGGTCGAAGTTCTGCGCCTCGTCGGGCACCGCCAGGGTGACGACGTTGCCCTTGGGGCCCTTCAGCGTGACGGTGCGGGCGGCCCGGTCCACGGCCGTGACGTCGGCCACGGCCTCGACCACGTCGGTCATGACCACGCCGGGCTTGTCCTGGGCGAATGCGGGCACGGCGGTGCCGAGGGCGAGGGCGAGGGCGAGGGCGAGGG
>CAZXJW010000363.1:0-3240 GCA_964641005.1 uncultured Rhodocyclaceae bacterium | reverse complement strand
GGTACACCCGCCACTGCCAGTGGGCGTCGCCGCGGATGTAGTAGAGCTCGTTGGGCTCCCCCAGCGCGGCGCGCACGTCCCTGGCCGTGGACTTCAGCGGCGCGAGCCCGGCCACGTCCACGGCGCGGCGAAGTTCACGCCACTCCACCAGCCGGCCCGCGTCGTCGAAGCTGGCGCGATAGCCGTAGTAGCTGTAGGGATTGCCGGAGTAGTCCCAGTGCTCGCGACCGCGATCGTCGAACCATACCGACGGGGGCGTACCCATCTTCTCCAGCACGTCGGCCCGGGTGGCTTCGCCCGTCGAGAAGTTGGCCAGCGTGCCTGCCTGCCGGCCTGCACAACCCGCAACAAGGCTCATCGATGCGGCCAGCAGCAAGGCGCTCAGCAGTCTGGATCCCATGGGTTCTCCGCGTTCGTTCCTTGTAGGCTCGGACCGCCGCCGCGGCGCGCTAGTTCAGCGCCGGCTCCCGGCGCCACACGCCCCAGGCCGCCACCGTCAGGCAGATCGCCCCTCCAGAGGCGAGCGTCGCCGCCGTACCCGCGAGACTGGCCACCAGGCCCGCCCACAGGCCTCCCACCGGCGCCAGCCCGAGGAACCCCATCACGTACAGGCTGACCACGCGGGTCCGGAACCGCTCGTCCACCCCGGTCTGGATCTGCATGTTCACCGACGAGGCCGTGCCGATGATGCCCGCGCCCACGCCGAGCATCAGCACCACGCCCAGCGGCAGCCACGACACCTGGGAGAACGCCAGCAGGCTCGCGCCGGCCAGCGCGCAGGCGACGCGCGAGAAGCGCGCGAGGCCCGCGATGCCACCTCGGCTGGCGAGGAACGCGGTGGCGGTCACGCCGCCGAGCCCGGCCGCACCCACCAGCAGCCCCAGCGTGCGGGGGCCGCCGCCGAAGGTCTCGCGCGCCACGGCCGGCATGAGGGTGACGTAGGGGCTCACGAAGAAGCTCGCGGCCATCACCAGCGGCAGCAGGCGCCGGACCACGGGCGTGCGCCAGCAGTAGCGCAACGTGTCGCTCCACGAGGCCCGCCCTGCGCCCGGCCGCGATGCGCCGCCGGTGGTGCGCCGCATGGCCAGCACGGCGCCGATCACCGCCGCGTAGCTCGCCGCGTTCACGAGGAAGCACACGCCCTCGGACAGGTATGCGAGCAGCAGGCCCGCCACGGGCGGCCCCATCAGCCGTCCGCCGTTCATGAGGAAGGAATTGAGCGCGATGGCGTTGGGCAGGTCGGCCTTGTCCGGCACCATGTCGGCGAGGAAGGACTGGCGCACGGGCGTGTCCAGCCCGCCGAGCAGGCCCTGCAGCAGCGCCATGCCGAGCAGCAGCGGCGGCGTGGCCAGCCCTGCCAGCGTGAGCGCGCCGAGCGCGAGCGCCTGCACCAGCAGCGAAGCCTGGGTGATCAGCAGCAGCCTGCGGCGCGGGAAGCAGTCACCCAGCCACCCGGAAAGGGGTGCCACCACCAGCACCGGCGCCTGCGACAGGAAGGTCACCAGGCCGAGCAGCAGCGGCGAGCCGGTGAGGCGGTACACCAGCCAGCCCATGGCGATGGACTGGATCCAGGTGCCGATGATGGAGATGCCCTGGCCGGCGAAGAACAGCCGGAAGTCCCGGTGCGCCAGCGCCCGGACTGCCGACCGCCCGCGGGCCGGCAGCGCCATGTCAGCCGCGGCTGCGCAGCCGCGCGAGCTGGCCCTCGAGCTTGCCCACGGTGGCCTCGAAACCGGCCAGCCGTTCGCGTTCCTGCGCCACCACGGCGGCCGGCGCACGCTCCACGAAGGAGGCGTTGCCGAGCTTGGCGGTGGCCTTCGCGATCTCGCCCCGCAGCCGGGTGGCTTCCTTGTCCAGGCGCGCGATCTCTGCCGCCACGTCGATCTCGATGTGCAGCATCAGCCGCACGTCCTCCACCACCGCCACGGGTGCCTCGGCGTCGGGCAGCGTCTCCACCACGGAGGCTTCCGACAGTCGCGCCAGCGTCTTCAGGTAGGGCAGCAGCGGCGCGAGCGAGGCCGCGTCGCCCGTGAGGTAGAGGGGGATGCGCTCGGAAGGCGCCACGTTCATCTCGCCGCGCAGGTTGCGGCAGGCGTCGGTGTAGGCCTTGAGCTTCGTCACCACCGCCTCGGCCCCCGCGTCGATGCGCGCCGGGTCGCTCTTCGGCCAGGGCGCCACGCACACGCTCTCGCCGGCGCGGCCCGCGAGCGGCGCCACCTTCTGCCAGAGCTCCTCGGTGATGAAGGGGATCACGGGATGGGCCAGCCGCAGCAGCGCCTCGAGCACCCTCACCAGGGTGCGGCGCGTGCCGCGCTGCACGGCCTCGTCGGGCGACTGCAGCTGCACCTTGGCCAGTTCCACGTACCAGTCGCAGTACTCGTCCCAGGTGAAGCGGTACAGCGCGCTGGCCACGTTGTCCAGGCGGTACTCGGCGAAGCCACGGTCCACCTCGGCCTCGGTGCGCTGCAGGGTGCTGATGATCCAGCGGTCCACGGGCGTGAGCGTGACGGGCAGCGACTCGTCGGTGCCGCAGTCGCGCCCTTCCGTGTTCATGAGCACGAAGCGCGTGGCGTTCCAGAGCTTGTTGCAGAAGTTGCGGTAGCCCTCGCAGCGCTTGAGGTCGAAGTTGATGTTGCGGCCCAGGGTGGCGTAGGCGGCCATGGTGAAGCGCAGCGCGTCGGCGCCGAAGGCGGGGATTCCGTCCGGGAACTCGCGGCGCGTCTTCGCCTCGATGCGCGGCGCATCCGAGGGCTTGCGCAGGCCGGTGGTGCGCTTGACCAGCAGCGGCTCCAGCGCGATGCCGTCGATGAGGTCCACGGGGTCGAGGGTGTTGCCCTCGGACTTGGACATCTTCTTGCCTTCCGCGTCGCGGATCAGGCCGTGGATGTACACGTCCCGGAACGGCACGCGGCCGGTGAAGTGCGTGGTCATCATGACCATGCGCGCCACCCAGAAGAAGATGATGTCGAAGCCCGTCACCAGCACCGTGGAGGGCAGGTAGAGATCCCACGCGGACTGGTCGGCTCCCTGAGGCTCCGGCCATCCGAGGGTGGAGTGGCACACCAGGGCCGACGAGAACCAGGTGTCGAGCACGTCCTCGTCGCGGGTGAGCGCCACCTCCGGGCCCAGGCCGTGGCGGCTGCGGACCTCCGCCTCGCTGCGGCCCACGTACACGTTCCCGCCCGCGTCGTACCAGGCGGGGATCTGGTGGCCCCACCACAGCTGGCGCGAGATGCACCA
>CAZXJW010000362.1:0-3251 GCA_964641005.1 uncultured Rhodocyclaceae bacterium | reverse complement strand
CCTTCGCGCGCGACGCCGCTGCGTCGCCGAAGGACTACCGCACGCGCGTTCCCGCCGACCGGTCGAAGTGGAACACCATCACGCTGGAGCCTCGTCCCTATCCCGACGACATCCAGGACTGGCGTTCGCCCCCGCCGATGCTGTCGGACCGGCAGGTGGGCGTGGTGGCGTTCGGGATCCTGGCCATCGCCCTCGCCGCACCGCCCGCATGGCTCATGGCACGGCGTCGCCGGGAGAAGCGGCGGCTGGCCGGTTCATCGGGCTGAGCGCAGCCGGGGCCCGGCGGGGTCTGCAGGAAGCAGGCTCGCGCGATGCCTCGCACGCCTGCGCGGAAAAAACAGGGTCGCAAGGGGTTTTCCGCGTGTCTGCGGAAAACCCCTTGCGACCCTGTTTTCCTCGCTGTCTCTCGGGGAGAGCCGCGCTCAGCGGGCGGCGACCTTCCCCGGCGCCGGCGGGTCCGCCTCCAGGATCACCATCTCGTCCATCGCCAGCGCCGCGCCGGCGTTCGCCCGCGTGACGGCGGAATCCACCGCGCTGGAGAGCCACGGCGTCTCGGTGAACAGCGACACGAAGTTGCGGCCTGCCTGCTTCGAGGAATAGAGCGCCTGGTCCGCTTCCTCGATGAGCTGGGGCAGCGTGGTGGCGCCCAGGGAGAGCTCGGACACGCCGAAGCTCGAGGTCACGCGCAGGCCGTCGATGCTGCGGATGCCCGGACCGGCCTGGCTCTCGACCTTCTCGCGCAGCCGCTCGGCCACGGCCGCAGCCTGCGCCAGGTCCAGGCCGGGCAGCAGGATGCAGAACTCTTCGCCGCCGTAGCGGCACAGCACGTCGCCGGGCCGCAGCCCGAGCATGAACACGCGTGACACCTGGATGATCACCTCGTCGCCCACGGCGTGGCCGTAGGTGTCGTTGACCAGCTTGAACTTGTCGATGTCGGCCATGATGCAGGCCAGCGGGGTGCCCTTGCGTGCCTCGGCGAACAGGGTGTCCGCCTCGGCCATGAAGGCACGCCGGTTCAGGCAGGTGGTGAGCGGATCGATGTTGGCGAGGCGGCGCAGTTCCTCGTTCTGCATCTCGATGCGCGCCTTGCTGAGCTGCAGCTCGTCCATGGCGGCGCGCAGTTCCGCGTTGACGCGGTCGAGGTCGGTGACGTCGTTGAAGCTCACCAGGCAGCCCCGCACCGCGCCCTTGGCATCGAGCACCGGCGATGCGTTCACCACGGCGCGCCGGGTGGCGGAGCCGTCCACCTGGGTCACCTCCACGAGAACACCGGTGACGGCCATGCGGCTGCGAACAGCCCGGTGCCAGGGGTGGTCCACGATCTCCACTCCCAGCGCGGCCACCACCCAGGGCAGCTCGGAGATCTTGCGGCCGGCGAGCTGCTCCTCGGACTCGGTGCGCAGCGAACGAAAGGCACGGTTGGCGAGCAGGATGCGGCCGGAGACATCCAGCACCACCAGGCCCTCGGCCAGGGTGTCGAAGGCCACGCGCACGCGGTCTGGAATGGCGGTGGAGGGGTCGAGCACCTGGAGCACGCGGCGCATGTACAGGTAGTGGCCGGCGTAGCCGAGGATCACCAGCGCGAGCACCAGCATCACCATCGGGTGGCGCAGCCACTCCACGCCGCTCTGCGGTTCCACGGGGCGGAAGGCGATCTCCACCTGTCCCCAGGTGCTGCGGTCACCCGCGAGCATCGGCACCTTGACGTGGGTGAGGGTGGACTTCGCGCCGTCGTTCTTCTCCCACGCCTGGGCGTGGAAGGCGGTGCTGTACATGAGGCGCTCGTCGGCGCGGCGCACGCCGATGGACAGCACGTCGGGTTCGCGCTGCTGGATGCTGGCGGTGACCCGGGCGATGCCGTCGGGATCGTCCTTCTGCGCCAGCACCGCCAGCTGCACCGCCACGTTCTCGCTCACCCGCTTGCGGATCTGGCGCGCCACCTCCACGTCGTCGCGCAGCAGGCTGAAGGCGAAGTCCGCGAGGATGACGATGCCCAGCGTCACGGCCACCAGGCCGAGCGCCACCCGCGCCACCGGTCCGGGGCGAAGGCGCTGCAACAACTTCTGGCGTTCGGGCCTGGTCTTCATTTTCCGGGTTGCCCGGTGTCGAGCACCGCGACGATGCGACGCTCGTCCTCCTTCGCTTCCCGCTCGGGTTCCTGCCACTCGTCCTCGTCGCGCCGGCGCTCGCCCCGGGCCAGGATGGGCAGGGGATCCACGTGGCGCCACGCGGGCAGGGAGGCGAGCAGACTCGAAAGCAAGCCCCCTGCCCGCAGCACCCAGGTGACCACGCCCACGGACAGGGACAGCCCGGCGAATCGCACTGCAGCAAGCAGCTGGGCCACCCGGGTGGCCTGGGCGTCCGGGCCGTCCAGCACGCCGGCCAGTTCCACCGTGAACTCGGGCTCGAGCAGCGCCTCGGGGAGGTCCAGCGGGTCGGGCATGTCCGCCGACAGGTCGTACTCGCGCTCGATCTTCGGGGCGGGCTTCTCCACCAGGGCGATCTTCGGCGGGGTGTCCGGGATGGCGGCGGTCTCTGCGGGCGCCGCCGGCGGCGGCGTCTTGGGTTTCGGCGTCCGCGGCACGGGCAGGGTCAGCACCGGAGTGCGCGGCAGCGGCACGGGCGCCGGCGTCTGCGCCGGAGGCGCTGCCGGTCCGGGTGGTGCGACGGTGACGCCGGGCTCGTCCACGCGGGGCAGGTCCGGCGGCGAGAAGTCCACCACCACGCCATCGGGCACGGGTGGCGTGGTAGTGGCGGGTGCCGGGGCCGGTGGCGGCGCGACGGTGACCGTGCCCGCCACGGGCGGCGTGGCGAGGGCGCCATCGGAGGCCTCCACGTCGAAGGTGGCCGGCCCGCCCGTGGAGATGAAGCGCACCTCGCCCGACTGGAGCTGTGCGCCGGTGAAGGCCGTGATGGGCGTGCCCGGCGCCATGGCGAACACGAAGCTGCCGCCGGTGACGTTGGAGACCGTGAACACCAGTCCGGCGAAGGGCGTCTCCACATCGGTGGCGGAGAATGCGGCGGGGCTCAGGGTGACGGCACCGCCGTCGGTCACGCCGAATCCCGCCGTCGTCAGCACCGGGTCGTCGTTCACGGCCGTGATGCCCAGGGAGACCGTGTCCACGTCGGTGCGGGCGCCTCCGGCGCCGGCGTTGCCCAGGTCGCTGGTGGTCACGGTGAGGGTCACCGCGCCGTTGGCGTTCAGCGCCGTGGTGTAGGTGACGCCGGAGGCGGCGATGAAGGCGTTGATG
>CAZXJW010000361.1:0-3263 GCA_964641005.1 uncultured Rhodocyclaceae bacterium | reverse complement strand
CCGACGGAACCACCCGCCGCGCCGATCCGCTGCAAGACGCGCCGGCTCTAATCGGTGTGCGCGTGCAAGGCGCCGCGAACACCAACGGAGACCCTCGATGCCCCCGCTCAATGCCGCGGGTCGCAGCGCGCTGCCCGCGCTGCTGCTCCCCGCCCTGCTGTGCCTCACCTCCAGCGCCGCACTGGCCCAGTCCATCTCCGTCATCCAGGGCTCGTCGCACCGGTCGAGCTTCGCCGGCAGCAACGTGTCGGGCGTCGAGGGCATCGTCACCGCGGTGAGTGGCACCGGCTCGCGCGGCTTCTTCCTCCAGAGCATCACGCCCGACGCGGATGCGCGCACTTCCGAGGGCATCTTCGTGTTCACGGGCAACAACGCCCGGCCCGCGGTGGGCGATCACGTGACCGTGGCCGGGCGGGTTGACGAGTTCCGCGCGCCGGCCAGCAACCCGAATCCGGACAACCTTTCCGTGACCCAGATCAACGTCTCGGGAACCCTGGGCTCGTGGACCCGCCTCTCGGTCGGCAACGCCCTGCCCGCCGCCGTAGTCATCGGCGGCAGTTTCCTGCCGCCCACCGGGGCGATCTCGGCCGGCACCGGCAACGTGGAGAGTGCCGGCTACACGCTGGCCCCAGGCAGCTACTCGATGGACTTCTACGAGAGTCTCGAGGGCATGCGCGTGGCGATGCCCAGCGTCATCGCCGTGGGGCCGAATGCGCGCTTCGGGGAGATCCCCGTCATCTCCACCGACCAGGCGAACGCGCTGCCGCGCACGGCCCGCGGCGGCGTCGCGATACAGGCGGACAACTTCAACCCGCACCGCATCATCCTCGACGACCGCTTCGTGGGCGCGGCGGCCATGCCCGCCGCCAACACCCGCGACACGCTCTCCGGCGTCGTCGGGGTGATGAACTACGACTTCGAGAACTTCAAGCTCGAGGTCACCAGCGCCCCGACGCTGGTTTCGGGCGGCCTGCTGCGCGAGACCGGGGCGATGGATCCGTCCCAGATCGGCATCGCTTCGTACAACGTGCTCAACCTCGGCGGCAACGCCGCCCAGTCGCGCTTCGACGCCATCGCGGCGCAGATCAACGGCTCGCTCGGCAAGCCGCACGTGATCGCGCTGCAGGAAGTCCAGGACAACAACGGTGAGACCAACAACGGGATCGTGGCCTCGGACGTGACGCTCTCGAGGCTCACGGCGGCCATCTCTGCAGGCGGTGGCCGGAATTACCAGTTCCTCGCGATCGACCCCGCCAACAACGCCGATGGCGGCGCCCCGGGCGGAAACATCCGCAACGCCTTCCTCTACGACCCGACGGTGGTGAGCTTCTCCGGCGTGGTGGGAGGGACCAATGACGCCATCGGAGTGAATCCCGACGGCACCCTGACCCTCGGCGCAGGTCGCATCGACCCCTCGAGCACGGCCTGGGACGCCAGCCGCAAGCCTCTGGTGGCGCAGTTCTCCGTGGACGGCAACGAGTTCATCGTCATCAACAACCACTTCAATTCCAAGGGTCCGGACCAGTCGCTCTACGGTCCCAACCAGCCGCCGGCGCTGCTGTCCGAGGCCCAGCGGCTCGCGCAGGCGGAGGTGGTCGGTTCGTTCGTGGAACAGGTGCTGGCGCGCAATCCCTTCGCCAACGTGATCGTCACGGGCGACCTGAACGACTTCGAGTTCACCCCCGCGCTGGCGCGCCTCGAGGCCGCCGGGCTCACCAACCTCACCCGCACCCTGCCCGCGGACGAGCGCTACACCTACCTGTTCGACGGCAACTCCCAGGCCCTCGACCACATGCTCGTGTCGCGCAACCTGCTCGACAAGGGCGATCTCGCCTACGACATCGTGCACGTGAATGCCGAGTTCGCGGTGCAGGTGTCCGACCACGATCCGCTGCTGCTGGGCCTGAACGTGCCCGCGCCGATTCCCGAGCCCTCCACCTGGGCGCTGATGGGAGCCGGCCTCGCGGGCCTGGGCTTCGCGGCACGCCGCCGCACCGCTTCCAACCCCGTTGCAAAGGACTGAACCATGCGCCGCCTCGCCCTTGCCGCCGCCGCGTTCTGCGCGCTCCTGCCGTCCACCTCGAACGCCACCATCACCCTGCTCTCGTCCACGCCCTACGCACAGAGCTTCGACACGCTCCCCGCGACGGGCGCGAACAACGGCTGGACGAACAACACCACGCTCGCCGGCTGGTACCTGTTTCGCCAGCCCGCACCGGGCACCGCCGTCACTTCCATCGCTGCCGGAGACGGCGGAAGCAATGCCGGCGGCTTCTACGCGTTCGGCTCGGCGGGTTCCTCGGACCGTGCCCTCGGGGGTCTCGGCTCCGGCGGGACCTACTTCGGCAACCCTGTCAGCGGTGCAGTGGCGGGCTGGGTCGCCGCGGCCTTCGTGAATGGCACCGGTGCGGCGCTCACCGGGTTCCGCCTCAGTTTCGACGGCGAGCAGTGGCGCAACGGCGGCAACACCACCGCCCAGACCATGGTGTTCGAGTACGGCTTCGGCGCGAACTTCGGCGCCGTCACCACGTGGACGGCTCCCGGCGGATCATTCGACTGGACCTCCCCCGTGGCCGCTTCCGCGGCAAGCGTCGTCGATGGCAATTCGACCGGACGGGTTGCCGGCCTCGGCGGCCTGGTCTCCGTGAGCTGGAACGCCGGCGACACCCTCTGGCTGCGCTGGACCGAGCGCAACGACACCGGCAACGACCACGGCCTCGCCATCGACAGCTTTTCCCTCACGCCCGTGCCCGAGCCCTCCACCACCGCGCTGATGGCCATCGGCGGACTGATGCTCGCGGCCGGCCTGCGCCGGAGCGCCCGCCGGAGCTGAGCCCGCGGCCGCGCGGGCGGCCTGCGCGCCGCGCGCGCGTTCCGAGCCAAGCGCCGGCACCAGGCCCCGCTGCCTTCTCGGGCGTGCGGCGCGCCCGCTTACAATCGCTGCCATGTGGCATCCCCGCCGTGGGGCTGCCGGCATGGCAGCGGCGGGCCTGGCACTGACGGGCACGCTGCTGGGCGCCCCGTGGGCGCTCGCCGCGCCGGACCCAGATCCCTTCAAGGTCGAATCACTCCACCCAACTGCGCCCTCCGCGGCCTGGGCGAAGGGTGACGCACGCCCCTGCCCCACGGACGCCACCCCCCCCCAGCCCCTCGCGCTGGTGGACGCCGTGGACCTCGCCCTGTGCTTCAACCCGCGCACCCGCGCCTCGTGGTCGGCCGCCAAGGTGCAGGCCGCCCAGGTGGGCGTGGCGCGCGGCGCCTGG
>CAZXJW010000360.1:0-3281 GCA_964641005.1 uncultured Rhodocyclaceae bacterium | reverse complement strand
CTCCTGCTGGCCGGGCACGATGCCCGGCACAAACTCGTTCATCTTGTCGGTGATGGTCATGCTGCCACCACGCTGGCGTGCTGTTCGCTCTGGAGCTTGGCCCAGCGCTTGGCGGCGGTGAGGTTCGGGAACTGCGCCCGCATCTCGTCATCCGTGAAGCACTCCAAGAGGGCGCTGGCCCCGTAGCTCTTGCTGTAATTGGCGGTGGCCCACTCCCGGATCGCCTCAACGGCATCGTCATGCGGGACAGGGGCCGTCATGCCCTTCGGCAACACGAGGTGGTAGACTGCGAACATCTCGTTGGGGTTGTATCCGCTGGCGAGGTTGTCTGCGAGGAGCTTGGCCTTGTCGGCCTCGGACAGTTCATCGGGATGGCTGTCAGCGTGGAACGTCCCCTGACCCTCATAGTCGCAGGCCAACCAACGGTCGTAACCGGATTCAAAGGTGGTCCTGATGCCGTAGCCCTTGATGGCGTTCATGTCCCACGAGAGGCCAGAACGCACCGTGACGATCTTCCACGGGTGGAGGTGGCGCAGAAGCTCCGACATGGACGCGCCGCCCTCACGCGACAGGAGGTCCACCAGCATCGCCTGCTTGGTGCCCGCCTTGCAGGCCCGGGCCTTCTCCTTCGGGGCCAGGTTGATCCCACGCGGGGTCTTTGCGGGCTTTGCCTTGGGCTGGGGTGCCGGGGCGGACTGGACCTCCGCCTGGGGCGCGGGTGCGGCGACAGTCTCCGCCACAGCGGCGGCAGCGGGCGCGGCCTTCGGTTTGCGGGGGGCTTTGGCCTTCGGGGCGGCGGCGGGGGCGGTGAAGGATGATGCGGTCATGTCGTTCTCCATTTCTGCGGTGGCTTGAGGTATCCAGATACCCCATAGAGGAGAACGTAATGGGAACACGCCAAGGCGTCTAGCCCTAAAATCGGTCGGTTCGGGGGCTGAAAAACCGGGGAAAACAGCGCCCCACAAAGTCTGGGACTTACGCGGGGCGCGGCTGTCAGATTTCAGAGGGGTTTTCCGGGCGGGGGCTCCCCCGCGTAGGTCCCGTCAGCCAGCCGCCAGCTTGCGGGGCATTCGGCGGGGAAGTCGTGCAGCCCATCCGTCGCAAGCATCCACCGGCCCCGCGCCTCACTCGGGCTGAACAGCACAACAGCGCTGTTGCTGTAGATGGTGTGGCCCAACCAGTCCTCCCATTTCCCGATGACGTGGAGATAGGTTTCCAACTCAGGCGCGTCGTGGTCTCTGGCGTCCATCTCCCAGATGGCGTCCGCCGTGTGGATCAGCCAACCGGCATCCACCACGCCCATTCCCCGCCGGATGAATTGGTTAAGGCTGACATGGTCCTCACCATCGAAGAACCGGCTGTGTGTATTGAGGCTGGGCATCCTCGGGACCTCGCAACGATCCAGCATGGCCTTGACCATCAACCCTGCCCGACTGTCGGGCCGCACCTTCAACTTCGCCATCACCAATCCTCCATCGCATCGCCCAGGGAGGATACCGCCCGCGCCTGCCGCAGGCCCGCCCGGAGCCTTGCGCGGTTGTCGGTTTCCATTGTTGGCCTTTTACCGGGACGGACAGCGTTGGAAGCGATGCCTTCCACCACCCCCAGGGGCATCCGTGGCACGGCAGCCCAGCGCGCCGCTGGGTCTGGGTAAGGGTCCACCTAAGTCTGGGTATGGGTCTGGGTAACTCTCAGCAAGGTTTCCCCATAACTTCATACCCTTATTACCTACGTCTGGGTAAGTCCGGGTAACGCCGGTAATCGGAGGGCTACTAGGGGCGGAGGCGGTTGCCCCCCTGGGCAGGGAGGGTGCCTCTACTACGGGCTAGGTTCCGGGTCCGGGTCCCGCGTTACCCAGACCTACCCGGACCCAATCACATAAGTCTCTGACAGCAAACATCTTTCAAGCGATTTCTACCCAGACGCTTACTCAGACCTACCCGGACCCTTACCCGGACGCAGGCACGGAAAAGCCCCCGCCGGTGCAGCGGGGGCTCTCGCGGGCTCTCAGGTCAGGCCACCCGCCCCCCGATCTTGCCGCCGGTCCACAGGTCGTTCAGCCGGATGCCCACCTTCTTGTAGGGACGCCTGCCGTCTGCGGCAGCCGCCCGCTTCTCCGCCACCTGGGGGTAGCTGGCCTGCAGCGCCCGGTAGAAGTGCACGTCGCCGGAGCGCCATTCCTCCCCGAACCGCTCCTTGAACCAGGCCCGGAATGCGTTGAACAGCTCCTTCTTGTCCACTTCAAATCCCGGGTGCAGGGTGCAGTAGGTCGAGACAAACTCAGGCACCGGGGACGCGAGGTCCACGAGGTCCTGCGCGGCATCCCGGCTGCTCTGGGGCTCGGCAATCCGCTTGTTGGCCTGCACCCTGCGCCAGCCCGCGACGGCCCAGTTGAGGATGCCGGGAAGCTCGCGCATCAGCTTCTCTTCAAGCTCCGTGTCGGGGTTGTCCTTGAAAGAGTTGCGCTGGGTCAGCGTGATCAGGCGGCGGGCCATTGCGCCCGAAGCATCGTTGAAGCGCGGCAACTCGTTGGTTGCGATTGCCACCCGAACCTTCAACCGCGCCTGGACAGCCTTGACGTTCTTGCGGTCTACGCTGACCCGGTCCTCCCCCATGATGGTCAGGAGGTTTTCCTCCAGGAGGGCGATGTTCGTCCGGTGGTCGATGCGCATGTCACCAACGGTCATCAGGGTCTTGTTGAGCAGCGGTTCCAGGCCGAACTTCCCCTCACTCAGGCTGTGCATGCTGGGCGAGGCGGTGTTGTCCAGGCCGACCAGACGCGCCATAACCTTGAGGATGGTCCCCTTGCCCGATGCGGGCGGGCCAACCATCAGGAGCGACTTCTGCAACCGCGTGTCCGGGGTCAGGAGCAGGCCCATGAACTCCTGCAACGCGACGATGCAGGCCGGGTCGTCATCCTCGGGCCAGACCTGGCTCAGGAACTTCAGCCAGAGCTCGGGATCAGGCGCGGCGGGGTCGGGCGTGAAGTCCAGCGCAGTGCGGGTGAACAACTGCGGCGTTGCGGGCACCACCTGCCCGGTGCTGAGGTCCAGGGCCGCACCGAGCCCAGGGAGGAGGAGCGCCGGGTCAGTCCCGTCGCGCCCGTCAAGCCAGGCAGGCGCTGCGGTTTGGGCGGACAGGTGGACCACGGCCTTCAGGGCATCGACTGCCCCAGCCACAACCTTGATGTTGGGGTGCAGGGGCTTGGGCTCCTCGCCCTTTTCCCCCTCCACACGGCAGGTCTCAAGGAAGGTCCACATCCCGGCCCGCACCGCGTCATC
>CAZXJW010000359.1:0-3296 GCA_964641005.1 uncultured Rhodocyclaceae bacterium | reverse complement strand
GCCAGCTCTACAACGACACCGCCACGCAGTACAACACCAAGCAGCAGCAGTTCCCGACGAACCTCGTGGCCGGAATGGCCAACGCGACCCCGGCGGAGCTCTGGGAGATCGAGGACGCGGCGGAGCGGGCGGTGCCGAAGGTGGAATTCCGGCGGGGAGCGTAGCTGGCCCTCAGACGGAAGACTGAAGACGGAAGGTGCCGGCAGCCGCACTCCTTCCGTCTTCAGTCTTCCGTCCCAAGCCTCCCGACTATGTCGTCGCCCACGACCCTCAATCTCTTCGAGCAGCAACAAGCCAATCGCCGCAAGTCGATGTGGCTGCTGCTCGGCTTCCTGGCCTTCTTCCTCTGGCTTGGGCTGGGGGGCGACCTCGCGGCCTATCTCTACACCCGCGACCTCGTAGACCCCAGCGGGGCGGCCGTGTACCGCCATCGCTTCCCCTGGGGCGGGACGATCCTCGGGCTGCTGGCCTTCTGGCTCACGATGGACGTGCTGCGGAACGGCGGGAAGCGGGTGGCCAAGCAGGTGGGGGCCGAGCCGCTGACGATGGCGCGGACGGACGAGGAGCGGATGCTGCTCAACGTGGTCGAGGAGATGTCGGTGGCCTCGGGGCTGCCGATGCCCACGGTGTACATCGTCCCTGACGATGATCCGAATGCCTTCGTGGCCGGCACCAAGCCGGGCGAGGCCCATCTGGCGGTGACCAGGGGGCTGCTCCAGCATCTCAACCGCGACGAGCTCCAAGCCGTCGTGGCCCACGAGATGGGGCACGTCAAGAACGAAGACACCAAGCTGATGACCATCATCGCCGGGCTCGGCGGGGCCATCCTCTTGATCCGGGATATGATGCTCCGGACCGGGTTCCGGCGCAGCGGCGGCGGCTCGCGGCGCGAGGGCAAAGGGGGCGGCGCCCTGGCGTTGGTGGTCCTCGTTGTCTGGATTGTGTCCTGGATTTTGGCCCCCTTGATCATCCGGCTGATGGCGATGGCCGTGAGCCGGAGTCGGGAGTACTACGCCGACGCGATGGCCGCCCAGTTCACCCGCAACCCGGCCGCCCTGGCCGACGCCCTGGCCAAGATCGAGGCCCATCACGCGCCGACGACCACCATCTCCACCGGTGTCGCACATCTGTGCATCGCGGACCCCACCGGCCGCTTGGCGAACAAGCGGGAGGGCCGGCTGGCCGACCTCTTCGCGACCCATCCGCCGATGTCCATCCGGGTCTCGAGGCTGCGGGCGATGGCCTTCCAGGCGGCCAAGCGCGGGGCGTGACCAGCGCGCCATTCTGACCGTCTAGCGGTTGACGAGCGAGCGGCGGCGAATTAAGCTCAGAAGAAACGGACTAGCGCCGAGCCAGTCAGAGCCGCGAGCTGTCGACGGCCGTTCAGCACATAGCCACTCGTGAGTGCCAGACGGATCGGACAGTGATGTTGAAAGAATTTTTGTGATTCGAAGGCACGGCTCGTCAGAGACATAGACGATATGCAGTGAATGCTGCATAGAAATGAGCGATATGCATCCGTGCATATCGCTCTAATTGTTTCAGCTAAGTTGCCATTTTGCAACAGTATAGACAACATCACTTGCAGTTGTACATCAGAGATGCGTCGGGTGCTCGGCACTTTCCCACAATTGCCACTACCGAGAGCGTTCTATGGCTGCGTGCGGCTCACAAGTGACTTGAACGCCGCGCGGTTGCCGCGTGTGGCGGGATCACTGGGATGCGAGGAGGCTGCTCTCTGCCCTCTCCTGGTCAAAGGCATCGGAGCGCTGAAGACCCGCGGCTAGCGGGCCGGTTCTGGGTATGCAAAAATGGCGCGAGCAACGCTCGCGCCATTCTCCGTCAAGTCGCTATTGGTTACATCGCCGAGCCGCTGTGGTCAGACCGCGGCACGTACCGACCGACCCCCTCAGGGGGCCGTCAGGGTCACCGTGACCGGGATCGCGTAGGTGCCCGGAGTGTCCTGCAGCCAGGTCCAGCGCACCCGCAGCCAGAGCGTCTGCGGCACCCCAGCGAGGATGGTCCCCATCGCCCCGCCGCTGGCGAAGGCGGCCGGCGATGCGGTCACCCCGGTGTAGCTGCCGCCCGCAGCCGTGGACCACTCGAGGTCGCTACGCGGCTTGTTCTGGCGAGCGCTCGCCGGACTGCCTGTCCAGGTTCCTGCGCTGCTGCTCACCGCCAAGGCCCAGCTGGTGTTCGCCCTGACGGCGAAGGTCACGCCCGTGGCCGGACCCGAGCCTAACGCGAAGTCGTCGGAGGTCGGCACCGGAAAGCTGATCAGCGACGTGGGCGTGGTCACCAGCGCCACCGTCGTGATGGTCACGTTGATCGAGAACGCCGCCGTGCCGCCCGCGGTGCAGCTGGCCTGGTTGTTCACCTCGCAGGTCGGCGTCTGCGCCCTGAGGCTGCCGCCCGGGGCCGCCGCCGACGAGCCCAGGGCCAGCGACGCGGCCGCGAGCACTGTCAACCAGCGCTGACAGCTCCAGACTTGCCTCCCTGCCCGCTCACTGCTCACGGTGTGGCTCCTCGCACGGCGCGGAACTGACCCGACTGGCCGGCCGACGACGCCGCCCAGACCCCTGAGATAGTATCGGCCACCACGAGGCCGATATGGCGCCGAGTGCCCTCGGCGAGCTGCACGTCGAAGTCCGTATCGGACATTCCCACCGCCAGCCCGGCGACCTGCGCTGCCTTCAGCGTCACGCCGCCCACGCCGTCCCGCTCTTCCCAGGTCAGCGTGCCCCGGATGCGGTCCTCGGTCTGATCCGTGATCACCAGCGTCCCCAGAAGGGTCAGCGCGGGCGCCGCCTGCGTGCCGGAGTAGCTCCAGGTGCCGCGGAGGTCCACCACCGGGCCCGAGGGGCCGGTGCTGTCCGCGCAGGCGCTGGCGGCCGCCAGCAGGAGCAAGGCCGCGGCGACGCCGCGACGCGCGGCGCGCCCGTGCCCAGCGGGCGTCGCGGTGCGCTCAGGCATCCGGCGACGCCTGCTGCGTCTGCGAACGGGCACCCGTGCGCGGCGCAGCACGCCCGCTGCCGGTCCCGCGACCGCCGCCACGCGGCGGGTTGATCACGCGCACCGCGCGGCCGCGCACCGGCACCACTACGGATTCCTGCGCGCCGCTGGTCACCGTCACTTCGACGTCATCGGCGCGCACCGGCTCGTCCAGCCGCTCGAAGCTCAGGCGCAGCTGATAGCGACCCACCGGCACGTGCTCGAACACGAAGCGACCGTTGCCCGAGGCCTGCGCCACCCACTCGAAGCCCTCGGCGTCGCGCAGCCAGACGTCGGCCTTGGCG
>CAZXJW010000358.1:0-3302 GCA_964641005.1 uncultured Rhodocyclaceae bacterium | reverse complement strand
CCGTAGGTCTGCTCGAAGCGGCGCAGGATCGGCGCGAAGCGATGGCAGTACGGGCAGTCGGTGCGGAAGACGAAGACCAGCGCGTGGGTGGCGGCGAGCGCCCGGACGCGGGCTTCCTGCTTCGATTGGGTCTCCCTGTCGAAGACGTCGATGGCGGCAGCGTTGGTGGGGCGGGCCTGCACGCTGGCATCGAGGCTGGGGGTGGTCCACACCAGTTGCTGCCAGCGGCGGGCGAAGGTCTCGGCCTGGCGCATCACTTTCTGCTGCAGGCGCATGTAGGCGGTCATGTTGGCGTCGGTGGGGTTCATGACGGCGATGCGCTTCAGTTCGTCCAGGCGGGCCTGGAGGGCTTCGAGGGAGGCGAGTTCGGGGCGCTTCGGCGTTTCTGGCTTCTTCGGGCTGGGCTTGGGTTTCGGTGCGGGCGGTTCGCGATACCAGAACCAGCCTTCGCGCTGCTGGGTCCAGTAGTTCTCGGCGGCGGGGGCCGTGGTGGGTGCACTTGCCGTGAGTGCGGCGAGCAGGGCCAAGGGGAGGGCGCGAATCATTTCGGCGTGATGGTGGTGCGGACGCGCTGCTCGACGCGGGCGCGGATGGCGGCGTTGTCCGGGAGGGTGGACTGGATCTCCCGGGTGAACTCGCTGAGATCCATGCGCGAGAAATCCAGGCCCTGCAGTTCGTCGAGGGTGAGGCCGGTGCAGTCGGGTGACTCCGGTGAGCCCCAGCCTCGGCCCAACTGCACGCGGCCCTGCTCTTGGAGGATGCGCGCGAGCGTGGAGCGGAAGCAGCAGCGGGTCTCGGTGGTTTCCAGACAGGCGCTGGTCAGCGGGACGCGCTGCGAGCAATAGCTGCCGACGGCGTGGCACAGGCGGCGCTCGCGCTTGAAGGCGAGCGTCTTCTCCTCGGGGCGACACGAGAGCAGTTCTGCGGCAATGCCCGTGGGAGAAAGGCGGTGGATCTCGTCCACCACCTGTGGCGGGTCCCCGAACAGGAAGTCGTAGACGTAGCGTGACGGGCTGCCGGGCGAGGTGGGGTTGGCGCTGTCCGCCAGGCGCGCGAAGTTCGACAGGAAGCCGCCGTCGGCATCGGCCCGGCCGCAGCAGTCGATGGAATCGGCCAACTTGTGGCGGCAGCGATCATCGCTCCCGCGAAAAACGCGCTGGGTCGCGGGATCGAAGCTCTTGCCGGCTTCGCGCTGGGCTTCCATGGAGGCGATGGCTTTGCCGAAGTCTGGGTCGGGCGTCGAGGCGGTGTCGAAGCAACGCCCCTCCAGGCAGAAGCGGCGGTCGCCACAGTTCAGGACTTCGCGGGCGGGCGCGGCCGGGACGGGGCAGCGGTAGGTGAGGGCTTCGGTCGCGCAGACGGTCGAGGTCAGCGGATCGAGGCAGCGGGTCTCGGTCGGGGTGCAGCCCCGAGCTGCGAGCGGTGCGCAGGTGTCCTTGGTCGTGGGGCTCAGGCAACGGTACGTGCGTGTCTTGCGCCAGCAGTCCCGGGTCACGGCGATGCCGGTGACGAGCTTCGTGCTGGGTCCGTCGACGCAGTGTTCGGTGACGAAGGTGCAGTCGGCGGCGAAGGTGATCGGGCTTACGAGCATCGCTGCGAGGAAGGCGAGCCGCGTCATCGGGTGCGCGCCTCCAATGCCTGGCACCGGTCGTCCCACTGATCCGTGAAGGTGGTGGCGCCTTGCGCGGTGAAGGTGCCGCTGCCCTGTATGGCCAGCGCCTGGCAGGGGTTGCGGAAGCTTGCCGTGAGCGTGCAGGTGGCACCCATGCAGCGCTGCTCGTAGGTGGTATCGAAACACCAGAAGGCATCGAAGCGGGCGAGCCCCGGTGTCGGCGGGATCTCCACGCCGGAGCGTCCGGGCACGGGACCCTGGGCGATGCTGTAGCGCGGCGTCAGATCGCTCTTCCAGAGCATGCGCACGTGCATCTGGTAGTCCGTCACGCCGCAGGTGAACTCCATGGCGAGCACGTCCGGGCACCACGGACACAGGTCGCCCACGATCCGGGTGAGGAACTCCCCGGGCGTGCAGCCGGCGCCGGGCGCGGGGACGACGGTGAGGACGCGATCGCAGGTGAGGGTCTCGACCGTGCGGGTGCGATGACACAGCTCCGTCTCGGAGGCGGGAGGACCGGTCTGCGTGGTGAGGGTGCAGTCGCTGTAAGTGCCGGCGAGGGTGCCCAGCACGCTGGTCGGATCGCTGCCGATCTGCCGACCGCGCGTGATGAGCGGCGACTGGGTGTCGATGGTGACGCTCTGGCGTTGCGTCGGATTGCTCTGGCTGAACTGCGTCGCGGCGCAGCTGGCGTCCTGGGCGTTGGTGCACTGGCCGACGCGAGCGCGGGCGTTCGCGTTCAGAGCTTCGGCGGTCGGGCGGTCCGTCGGGACGCTCGCGGGATCGAAGTTCGGGACTTGGTTCGCCTGCGTGCCGTTCACGCTGCCGTGGGCGCGCGTATTCGCGCTCTGGCCGAAGGTGCGGCCCTGGGTGAAGGCCTCTTCGAGACTCTGCGCGTGGACGGATGCGGTGAGCGCGAGGCAGAGGGCGAGGGCGAGGCGCTTCATGGCTTGGCCCCTACGTGGCGCAGCGACGGCGGCAGCGATCCGCTCCAGTGCGGACGGGCGCGCAGCAGGTGCTGGAGCGCGTAGTCGATCGAGACGTCGCCGGAGACGCGGACGAAGTCCTCGGGGCTCTTGCACTGCGTCGCGTTGTTCGCGCAGGTGGTCTGGCCGGCGCTCGCGGGGGTGAGTACGAAGCTCGGGACGTGGTTGATGCCAAAGCGCTCGAAGGCCTCGGGGTCGATCTGGACGCCGGTCTTGCGTTGGCCGAGCAGAGCCTGGATGCGCTCGGCGGTCAGGCGCATGGAGTTGCGATGCAGGCCGCGCAGGAGCAGCGGGACGCCGGAAGCAGCGGCCTGGTCCATCAGGTGCTGCAGCGTGGCTTCCGGCATCGAGAGCGAGACGAAGACGCGCAGCGTCGTGGTGGGTGTTGGTCTCGACTGCGCGGATTGGCGAACCGCCTCGCCTTTCCTGGCGAGGGCTTCGATGTCGAGTGCGGGACGCGGCAGGTCCTGGGGGAGCGTGGGCACCTGCGGGACGGGCTGCGCCTCGATCTCTCTCATTTCCGGAAAGGGCCGGTGCAGCCGGATGAGTTCGATCTCCTCGGCGGTGGGCCAGCGTGAGGGCTCGGCGGCGGCGTGCCTGGCGACGACGGCCAGCAGGAGCGCGGCGAGGCGCCGGGGCTCAGTACGCACTGGCACAGCAGTTCCTTTTCCGGAAGAGTTGGATCGCGAAGTCCTCGCCGTTCA
>CAZXJW010000357.1:0-3311 GCA_964641005.1 uncultured Rhodocyclaceae bacterium | reverse complement strand
CAATGAATGTCCGGTCATCGGACGACGGTGCTGGACGAGCGGGCTCCGCGCGGCCGACCGGGCGCCGGTCGCAGTTCCTAGCCGCGGCGCAGCGGCATCACGGATTTCCATGGGCGACTACCAGAACATCCTCTTCGACGTGGCCGAGGGCGTGGCGACGCTGACGCTGAACCGGCCCGACCGGCTGAACGCCTTCAACGTGGCCATGCACGGCGAGGTGCGCGACGCGCTCGGCCGGGCCCGCGACGATGGCGCCGTGCGCGCCGTGGTGCTCACCGGCGCCGGCCGCGGCTTCTGCGCCGGCCAGGACCTCGGCGACCGCACGGTTTCGCCCGGTGGCCAGCGCCCGGACCTGGGCGAGTCCATAGAGCGCCACTACAAGCCGCTGGTGCTCGCGCTGCGCGCCATGCCCAAGCCGGTGATCGCCGCGGTCAACGGCGTGGCCGCGGGCGCCGGCGCCAACCTCGCGCTGGCCTGCGACGTGGTGGTGGCGGCGCGATCCGCGAGCTTCGTGCAGGCCTTCTGCCGGCTCGGGCTGGTGCCCGACTCGGGCGGCACGTGGTGGCTGCCGCGCATGCTCGGCGCGCCGCGGGCGCTCGGGCTCGCCCTGTTCGGGGACAAGCTGCCGGCCGAGCGGGCGGAAGCCTGGGGCCTCATCTGGAAGTGCGTGGACGACGACCAGCTCCAGGCCACGGTGCGCACCATGGCGCAGGGGCTCGCGTGCGGACCCACGCTGGGCTTTGCCCGCATCAAGCAGGCCATGCAGGCGGCCCAGGACAACGGTCTCGAGGCCCAGCTCGACCTGGAGCGCGATTTGCAGCGCGAGCTGGGCAACAGCGCCGACTATCTCGAAGGGGTCACGGCGTTCATGGAGAAGCGCGCACCGCGCTTCACGGGCCGATGAGCGCGGCGCTGCCCCGCGAGGCCGTCGTGGCCGTCATCGGTGCCGGGACCATGGGCTCGGGCATCGCGCACGTGGCGGCGCGTGCCGGGCATCCGGTGCTGCTGCTCGACAGCCAGCCCGGCGCCACGGCGCGCGGGCTGGCGGCCATCCGCAAGGACCTGGACGTGCTGGTGTCGCGCGGCAAGCTCGACGCCGCCGAGGCCGACGCCATCCACGCGCGGGTGCAGCCGGCGCAGGACGTGGGGGCGCTCGCGCCCGCCGCCCTGGTGATCGAGGCGGTGGTGGAGGACCTGGCCGTCAAGAACGCGCTGCTCGGCGCCGTGGAGGCCGTGGTGGGCGAGGATGCGGTGATCGCCACCAACACCTCGTCGCTGTCGGTGACGGCCATCGCCCGATCGCTGCGCCGGCCGGGCCGCTGCGTCGGCCTGCACTTCTTCAACCCGGCGCCGCGCATGGCGCTGGTGGAGGTGGTGACCGGCCTGGCCACCGAGGACGCGGTGGCCGCGCTCGGCGAGGCCACCATGCGCGCCTGGGGCAAGACGCCGGTGCGCGCGCGCTCCACGCCAGGGTTCATCGTCAACCGCGTGGCGCGGCCCTACTACGGCGAGGCGCTGCGCCTGCTGCTGGAGCGCGCCGGCGAGCCCGCGGCCATCGACGCGCTGCTGCGCGACTGCGGGGGCTTTCCCATGGGCCCCTTCGAGCTCATGGACCTGATCGGGATCGACGTGAACCTCATGGTGTCGCGCTCGGTGTTCGAGCAGATGGGCCACGACCGGCGCTACGCGCCCTCCGTGATCCAGCAGGAGATGGTCAATGCCGGCCGCCTGGGCCGCAAGACGGGGCGTGGCTTCCACGACTATTTCGAGGGCGCCGCGCGCCCGGTGGTGGAGCTGCCGCCGGCGGGTGGCGCCGTCGGCCGCGTGAAGGTGGTGGGCGGGCTTCGCACGGCCGAGCCGCTGGTGGCGCGGCTGCAGTCCGCAGGCGTGACCGTGTCACGCACCCCGGCCGACGCCTCGCGCCACATGGAGATCGGCACCGCCCGGCTCGCCAAGACCGACGGCCGCACGGCCACCCGTCGCGCGGCCGACGAGCGCCACGCGGATTTCGTGCTCTTCGACCTCGCGCTCGACTACGGCCTCACGCCGCGGCTCGGCCTCGCGCGGGCGGACGCCTGCAGCGAGTCCGCCTGGCTCGGCGTCCTGGGCACGCTCCAGAAGGCGGGATTCCGCCTCACGGCCCTGGACGACGTGGCCGGCATGGCCGTGATGCGCACCGTGGCCATGCTCGCCAACGAAGCCTCCGATGCCGTGGTGCAGGGCGTGGCCACCGCAGCCGACATCGACACGGCCATGAAGCTGGGAACCGGCTATCCGCTGGGGCCGCTCGGCTGGGCCGACCGGCTCGGCGCGGAGCACCTCGCCGGCGTGCTCGACAACCTGCGCGCGCACTACGGCGAGGAGCGCTACCGGCTCTCGCCGGGGCTCGCACGCCGCCGCATCACCGGAGGGCGCTTCCTTGGCTGAGATCGATCCCCAGGCCGTGGCCGAGGCCGTGGGCGCGGGCATGATGGCCCACGACCCGGCCTCCCGGGAGCTGGGCATGCGCATCGCCGCGATCGGTCCCGGGCGCTGCACCATGACCATGGTGGTGCAGCCGCAGATGCTCAACGGTTTCTCCATCTGCCATGGCGGCTACATCACGCTGCTCGCCGACTCCGCCTTCGCCTTCGCGTGCAACAGCTACAACGAGCTCACGGTGGCGGCGGGCGTGACGGTGGATTTCCTGGCCCCGGCCTACCTGGCCGAGGAACTCACCGCCGCGGCGGTGGAGGTGTCGCGTTCCGGCCGCACCGGCCTGTACGACGTGACCGTGACCAACCCGCGCGGGGAGACGGTGGCGGTGCTGCGCGGCCGCTCCCACGCGCTCAAGGGCAGGCAGACCGTGCCCCTGTGAGGGCGCGGCGCCGCGAGGAGGACGAGCCATGCCGGTGAAGCGGCCCGCCCCGGGCGAGCTGGATGCCATCGAGACCGCCAGCACCGACGAGCTGCGCGGGCTGCAGCTCGCGCGGCTGCAGTGGAGCGTGCGTCACGCCTACGAGAACGTGGCGCACTACCGGGACAAGTGCCGCGCGGCCGGCGTACACCCCGACGACCTGAGGCGCCTGGAAGACCTGTCGCGGTTTCCCTTCACCTCCAAGCAGGACCTGCGCGAGACCTACCCCTTCGGCATGTTCGCGGTGCCGCGCGAGCGCGTGGTGCGCATCCATGCCTCCAGCGGCACCACCGGCAAGCCCACGGTGGTGGGATACACGCAACGCGACATCGACACCTGGGCCGATCTCGTGGCGCGCTCCATCCGCGCCGCCGGCGGGCGGGCCGGCGACATGGTGCACGTGGCCTACGGCTAC
>CAZXJW010000356.1:0-3328 GCA_964641005.1 uncultured Rhodocyclaceae bacterium | reverse complement strand
CCCCGAAGAGGCGTTCCTCACCTCGGGACGCCCTCGGTTCGACATCATCAGCATCGGCAGGATGCCGCTGGTGCGTGACCCCATCGCGGGCGAACTGGAGCGGGTGTCGGTGGGCGTGCGGTCCCAGGTGCAGTTCGTGGCGCGGGATGACGGGCGCGGGCTTTTGCGGGTGTGGAAGCGCCCGGTGCCGGGGCATGTGTACGTGATTGGGGCCGATGCCGCGGAGGGCATCGACGCGAAGGAGGGCAAGGGCGAGGCGGACCCGGATTACAGCAGCGGCGTGGTGCTGGATGCGGATACCGGGGAGCAGGTGGCGCACCTACGGGGGCGCATCGCGCCGTCCGTCTTCGGGGAGTATCTGTGCGCCCTCGGGGAGTGGTTCAACTGGGCGTACCTCATCCCGGAAGCGAATGGGCCGGGCCTCGGTCTGATCGAGGAGATCATCCGGCAGCAGTACCCGTCTCATTTGATCTACCAGCGGCAGAGGGAGGCCGATGACCGGCGCCCGCCCCTGTTGCAGGAGTTGGGTTGGAAGACGACGCAGGTGACGAAGCCGCAACTGGTGTCGGCGCTCGACACGGCGATCCGCGAGATGTCGGTGATCGTGCGCGACCCCGTGATTGCGCAGGAGCTTCGCACGTTCGTCTACCGCCCCGATGGGCGGACGGCGGCGCAGGAGGGATGCCACGACGATACGGTGATCGCTCTGGCGCTGGCGGTGATCGGGCTGCGGAGCATCCCCCGGCAGCGGCAACACACGGGTGTGCAGCAGATCCAGGCGCAGAGATACGGGCAGCCGGCGGCCGATCCACACCGGCGAGGATTCCGGCTGTGAGTGCGGCGGCGATGGCACGGGCGAGCCTACCAGCACCGGAGGACATCGACAGCCTACTGCTGCCGATGGCGGCGGAGGGGTGGAGTCACTGCGCGGGCTTCGGTGTGGTGGTGCGGGAGCGGAGAGCACCGCGGGCGTGCGCCTGCGTCTGGCGGGCGATCGCTGGCGCGGTCCTGGGCATGGCGGAGCGCATCGACGCCTACCCATCCTGGCATCCGCTGTGGGGGCCGCACGGGTGCAGTCGCCCCGGTGAGGAGTTCCTGGCCGACGTACAGGCAGCGCAGAGGGCGCTGGAGCGCAATCTGCAGCGGGCGCTGGCGCTGTCGCTCGAGGGCGACTGGCGCTATTGCAGCAAGCGCATGGGCCTGGACCGGGGGCAGTGGTTCCACGAGTTGTACCGGGCGCGGCAGCGGTTCGGGCAGGAGTGCTATCAGCGGGGCCTGTACCCGTTCGGGGTGTACTTCCACCAGCCGTCGATTCCCCAACAGCAGCACATTGCGCCAGAGCAGGGGCCGCGACGCACGGTGGCGCGGTTGAGCGACATGCTGCCATTCCGGCAGCGCAGTCGGGCGTGGGCGACCTCGATCGGGAGGTACTATGCCGCTTAGACTGCCACCGAAGGAGTTGGATCGCCTGGGTCTGGCCATCGAAGAGGACTATCGCGGGGCGCAGGCAGACCACCAGCGCCGGCGCGAACGCTTTCGTGAGCTCTACCGCCTGTGGCGGCGGGGCCACGAGGACGCCCCCGGCCTGGGGCAGGAGGGCAAGCCCAACTACACCCCGCCCCTGGTGCGGTGGCAGACGCTAGGTGCGTTGTCGCAGATCCTCCAGAGCGTACTGGGCGACGACGCCGAGGTAGTGGCGAAGCCGACCGGGCCGACTGACCAGAAGATCGTCCACAAGGTGGGGCGGTGGATGACGTGGCGCGTGTTCAGTGCCATGCCGGATTTCGTGCCGGATCTGGCGGTGTTCCTGTTCCGCACGATCATCTTCGGGCGGGCGCACGTGTACATGCCGTACGAGAAGCGGCCGTTCTATCGCGGGCCTGCTTTCCATCCCCTGGCGCCGGATGATCTGATCGTCCCGGCACGGCATCGGGCGCAGAGCATCCACGACTTCCCCTGGGTGATCCGGCGGTACCGGGTGAGCGCACAGAAGCTGCTGGACGGCGAGAGATCGGGGCGCTACACGGGCATCAAGGCGAACTGGGAGCGCATCCTGCGACACGCCGAGCACGGGTTGCCCGAGCACGATCTGCAGGGCGGCGACGAGGTGAAGCGCGAGGAGGATGATGCCGAGGGCGTTCTGTTCGACGGCAGCGAGACGGGCCACGGCACGATCGAGGTGCATGAGTGGTACGGACGCTGGCGACCGGCGGGCCGCATGGATGAGTCCGACCTGTGCGTGAAGTACCTGCCGGAGTTGCATCTGGTGATCGGCACCGAAAGCCTCGATCAGGTGTACCCGCAGCAGATGGAGCACAAGCGGCCATTCGAGGAGATGGTACTGATCCCCGATGGGAGCTATTGGGCGCCGGGCTATGGCGAGTTGCTCCGCGAGGAGCAGGGGGAGCTGAAGTCGAACCACAACACGGCGCAGGGCGCGGCGGATCTGGCGGCGTGTCCGCCGGTGCTGTACGACCCGGCGACCGGGTTCAATCCCGAGAAGTTCACGCTTGAGTCCGGGATGGCGTACCCGGTCGCCAACCCGGAACGTGTGAACGTGCTGCAGATCCGGGGAGATCTCCAGGGTCTGGTATTGATGGCGCAAACCATCCGCGGTTATGCGGAGCTTGTCACCGGGCGCAGCGACCAGACCCTGGGTCGCACCAGCGATCGCCCGAACCAGCCGCGGACGGCGACTGGGCAGACGCTGCTGGCCGAGGCGGCGAACGTGCGGGCGTTCCTGGACACGGAGATGACGCGCCAGGCGTTCAAGCGGATCTTCAAGCGGGTGTGGGACCTCGACAGCGCGTTCACCAGCGAGGCGACCTTCTTCCGGGTGACGGAGGAGGAGGCGAAGGGCCTGTTTGAGGTGCGCAGCGGCGGCGGCATGATGACGCCGGAGGAGTTCGGCGGGCGGTACGACTTCGACATCAAGTTCGCGACGAGCTACCTGTCGCGCGAGGCGCAGAAGGAGCGGGAGTTGCAGCTTTACCAACTTGATCTGGCGAACCCGCTGATCGCGACGAACCCGCAAGCGCTGTGGGCGATCACAGACCGGCTGCACCGGGCCTGGGGCGACGATCGCTTTGGCGATGTGGTGCCGAGGCCTGCGGATGTGGGTCTGCCGAAGACTCCGCAGGAGGAGTGGGCGGGGATGCTCCAGGGCGAGGAAGTGATTCCGAACCCGATCGACCAGGACGATCTCCACCTCACGGTCCACTACCGCCAGATGACAGAGGAGCAGGGCGCGGCGGTGCCGGATGCTGACGCGATCTCGAAGCTGGCTGCTCATATCGTGGAGCACCAGAAGCAGAAGCGGATGAAGATG
>CAZXJW010000355.1:0-3359 GCA_964641005.1 uncultured Rhodocyclaceae bacterium | reverse complement strand
CGGCTCGCCGACGGCCTGCTCAACCAGCCGGTGCGCGTCGAGGTGGCGCGGCGCAATTCCGTGACCGAGACCGTCACCCACGCCGTGTACCGGGTGCCCGAGGCCCGTAAGCGCGACCTGCTGGCGAAGCTGGTCAATGATCGCGACATGCGCCAGGTGCTGGTGTTCGTGCGCACGCGCCTCGGCGCCAACCGTCTCGCGCATCAACTCGTGCGCGACGGACTCGACACCACCGCCATCCACTCCAACCGCACGCAGCAGGAGCGCATGGAGGCGCTGCAGGCCTTCAAGGACGGCAAGGTGCGCCTGCTGGTGGCCACCGACATCGCCGCGCGCGGCCTCGACATCGAGCAGCTGCCCTGCGTGATCAACTACGAGTTGCCCCACACCCCCGAGGACTACGTCCACCGCATCGGCCGCACCGGCCGAGCCGGCGCCTCGGGCGAGGCCATCTCGCTGGTGTGCGACGCCGAGAACGAGTATCTCGAGCGCATCGAGAAGCTGCTCAAGGCGAAGATCGCCGTACATACCCTCGAGGGCTTCGATCCTGCCCGTCCCGTGCACCACGAGCGCACCGGCCGTGCGCGCGAGGAGGGGCGTGAGCGGGGCCGCGAGGAGGGCCGGGAGCGTGGTCGCGATCGCGACGATCGTCCCAGGCCGCCGCGGGCCGAGCCGTCGCGCACGGCGTCGCGGGCACCTTCCGATCCGCTGTTCTCCCAGCCCTACCAGGCCGGCGGCAGCGCCGCGCCCGAGCCCGTGAAGGCGGCGGCGCCTGCCGCGCCGCTGCGGCCCGGCCAGCGCCGCCAGGTGGCCGCGCTGTTCCTGCCGCCCGCGCCTCCGCCGCCACCCGCCGCGGCGCCTGCCGCCCCCGTCGAACCGGCTCCCGAAACCGCCCGCCAGGGCTCCTGAGTCCGGGCGGATGGATCTGCAGGTCCCAGCGCGGCTGCGCGAACTCGTGGACGCGCCGCCGGAGTCGGTGTGCCTGGCGGAAGCCGCGCTCCAGATCGCCCGCGGCGAGTATCCCGCCCTCGACCCGGACGCCTGCCTCGGCCAGATCCAGGCCTGGGCCGAGCGCATCCGAGCCGGGCTGCGTGCCGGCGCCGGTGTGCCCGAGGTGATCGCGGCCATGAACTTCCTGCTGTTCGAGGAACTCGGCTTCCGCCCCGACGACGAGAACTACTACGACCCGCGCAACAGCTTCCTCAACGAGGTGCTGGAGCGCCGCCGCGGCATCCCCATCAGCCTGTCGGTGATCTACATCGCCGTGGGTCGCAGGCTCGGGCTCGACCTCAGGGGCGTCTCCTTTCCCGGGCACTTCCTGGTGAAGTGCCCCGTGGACGGTGGCGTGGTGGTGATCGATCCGTACTACGGCGGCATCACGCTGTCGCTCGAGGACCTGCAGAAGCGGTTGCGCGAGTTCCGTGGCGGCGAGGTCTCGCGCGCCATCGTCTCCGAACTGCTGGTGACGGCCGCGCCACGCGACGTGGTGGTGCGCATGCTGCGCAACCTCAAGGCCATCTACCTGCGCGAGCGCAGCCTGTCGCGGGCGCTGGCCACCATCGAGTGGATCGTGGCGCTCGTGCCCGCCGAGACCGACGAGCTGCGCGATCGCGGCATCGTCTACCAGGACCTGGAGTGCTTCCGTGCCGCGCTGGCGGACTTCGAGCGCTACCTGCTCGAGACGCCCGGCGCGGCGGATGCGGATGCCATCCGCGGCCGCGTGGTGGAGATGCGCAAGGCCGCGGCGCGGCTCAACTGATCGCGGCAGCCGGTCGCGCAGGGTTCGGCAGGCGTCGCGGGATCCGGCGGGTCGGGGCCGGGCTTCGAGGCCGCGCCAGCGCGCCCGAACCCTCAGCGCAGGGAGGGCAGGTTGGGCGTGGGAATCGGCACCGCGGACGGTGGCACCACGTTGGGCAGGTCGCGGTCCGGCGCCTTCTTCATCTGCTCGTCGGTGAGGTCGTCCGGATCCTCGGGGTCGTCCAGGTCGTCCTTCGGACGCGGCGGATTGCCGTCGTGGATGAGGTTCAGGCGCCGCTGCAGGTAGGCATCGCGCAGGAAGCTGTAGCGATCCACCGAGGCCTGGTCGAGCAGCCGCTCGGCGGGCAGCAGGCTCGCGCGGGTGTCCACCAGGCGCACTCCCACGGTCACGTTGCGCTCGGGCACGTTGGAGATCTGCCACACGGGGTCGAACAGCGAATCCACGAACCGGGCGGGCCCGTCGCGCAGCGTGCCGGGCCCCAGGAAGGGCAGCACGAGATAGGGCCCGGAGGGCACGCCCCAAACCGCCAGCGTCTGGCCGAAGTCCTCGGAGCGCTTGCTGATGCCGCGCATGCTGGCCACGTCGAAGATGCCGAGCACGCCGAAGATCGTGTTGGACACCAGCCGCACGCTGTCGTGGGCGAAGTTGTTCGGCCGCCCCTGCAGCACGTCGTTGATCACCACCACCACGTCGTCGAGGTTGGAGAAGAAGTTGCGCACGCCCTGCTTCACCGGCCCGGGCAGGATGGTGTCGTAGACCTTCGCCACGGGCTTGATGGCGTAGCGGTCGGTCACGTCGTTGAATTGGTAGACCGCGCGGTTGAACGGCTCGAGCGGGTCGGAGGGCACGCGCCGTGCGGGCGCCGCGCAGCCGGCGAGCAGGGCAAGGGCCGCGGCGGCGCACAGGGCGCGCGCCGCGTCGAGGCGGTGTGTTCGGGGCACGGCGGGGATCATAGCATCGGGTGGTTTGCATCCCCCTCGCGGGGCGGCTAGCATCGCCGGCTTCCCGGCGCGCGGCTCGTGGCAGTCCGTGCAGCGGGACAATCCGAAACAGGGGGAGAGGTCATGGATCTGGGCATCAAGGGTCGCCGCGCCATCGTCTGCGCGGGGAGCAAGGGACTTGGCAAGGGCTGTGCCATGGCGCTGGCCGGCGAGGGCGTGCACGTCACGATCGTGGCACGCGGCCGCGAGGCGCTGGAGAAGACCGCCGACGAGATCCGCGCCGCCGGTGGCCAGGTGGCCGTGCTGTCCGCGGACGTGACCACCGCCGAAGGCCGCAGGGCGGTGCTGGCCGCCTGCCCCGAACCCGACATCCTGGTGAACAACGCCGGCGGTCCGCCCACCGGCGACTTCCGCGACTTCACCCACGAGATGTGGCTGGCGGCCCTGGAAGCCAACATGCTCACCCCCATCGAGCTCATCAAGTCCACGGTGGACGGCATGATCGCCCGGAAGTTCGGCCGCATCGTCAACATCACCTCCAGCGCGGTGAAGGCGCCCATCGACATCCTCGGGCTCTCCAACGGCGCCCGCTCGGGCCTGACCGGCTTCGTGGCCGGGGTGGCGCGCAAGACCGTGGTGCACAACGTCACCATCAACAA
>CAZXJW010000354.1:0-3365 GCA_964641005.1 uncultured Rhodocyclaceae bacterium | reverse complement strand
GATAGACTCGCGTTCAAGCAAGCCCTGCACTTTTGCAGGATTGGCTTCGAGAGCCCGCTCGTAAAGCAACTGCTTCTCCTGACCCGCCTCAGTCGTGTCGATTTCAATGAGATAACAATAGCCCTCCACGAGCCCTGGATGTTTCCCGACCGCGAACTCCAGATCCTTCTTCGCGAGAGAAAACCACGCCGCCATGTCCCTGAACCTGCCTGGCGACGTCTCGTGAGCCCACTTTGTCCCCCGACTCAGCCAACCCATCCTCACGCGATACATTCCGCGGGCAAGGTACGCGTATGCATCACCATTTCTCTCGGCTACCCACATGTCCAGGAGACGCTCGATTTCCGGATCAGCCCGATAGAACTCGTATGCAACTTTGTGGAATTCGTTCTCGGTCCTTGGATCGCGTTCGTAGTCGTGATGAAGACGCGCCAATATCATTGATACTTCCTCGAATCTCGCGGACTTCAGGAGCGGAATCAACTGATCACCGGGCGCGCGATTCGTTTCCGTCCGCTCCCCACCAAACGCTGCGCTCGTATGTACCGCCATGCCGATCAACAGGAAGATGATCGAAAGAATGGGAAGGTGCATTGGATGCTCCATGGACTCGCGTCGAACCGACCACGGCCTAATACCACGCCGGACGTTACGAAGTCCGCCGCATCTTCACCGATCACCATGGATGGCGGTGGCGACACGGGACAGTCGCTTGATTTGGGCACCACTCGCACGAACTTCTCTGCCATGCGTGTTTGCCGCCGCAGACCCGTTGCTCGCTCTCTTCGGATGACGCCTTCCTGAAGGCGGGTCGATACAAACACCGTCGGATCGGTCGATCGTGGCCGGCTGTGTTGACAGGCCTCCGAACCACCATGGCCTCGGTCGGTGCGGGCGTTACGTGTACTTCGCCGGTTAAATGACGTCAGCCGTCGCCCTGGCGAGGTCAGGGCCCAAGACGCGGCGGGATGTTCGCTTGCCTCACGGGCTTTCCTCATCCCGCAAATCCCTCGACGACGTCGCGCCGCACGCCCTCCCGCCAGCCCTACGCCCCCCGCCGCGTCAGATCCGCGTGGTGAGCGCCACCCAGCCCTCGGGCAGCAGGTCGAGGATGCGGCCCTCGAGCCACTTGTCCCACCCCAGCAGCGTCATCAGCCCGATGGCCACCAGCAGCACGCCGAAGCCTGCCCGCACCGCACCCGCGTGCCTGAGCACCCAGCCGCGCGCCTTGCCGATGCCGGCGCGCGAGGCGTAGCCCACGGCCACCAGCGGAATCGCCGCCCCGGTTCCGAAGGCGCCCAGGATCACCGCGCCGCGCACCGCCCCGCCTTCGCTGGCCACCAGGGTCAGCGCCGAGGCCAGCAGCGGCCCGGAGCACGGGCTCCAGATGAGCCCAAGCAGCGCGCCGGTGATCATCGCGCCCCCCAGCGACGCCGTGTCGAAGTGGCCGGCGGCCTGGTTCGCCGCGCTCGCCACGCCCGAGAACAGGGCGGTGAAGCGCTCGGCGAATGCCGGCACGAGCATCACGACGCCGAGCACGAGCAGCAGGACTGCGCCCACGGTGCGTACCCCGTCAGGGTCGAAACCCAGCGCTGTGCCGGCCACGCCGAACAGCACGCCGATGGCCGTGAACGTGACCACCATCCCCACGCCCATGGCGAGCGGGGCGAAGCGGTTGCGCTGCACGGCGGCACCCAGCACCAGCGGCAGCAGCGGGAACACGCAGGGGGACAGCGTGGTGAGGGCGCCCGCCGCGCTGCTCAGGCCGAGTTCACCGAGGGTTGCCACGGCCGGAACTCCGCGCGCCGCGCTACAGCGCCTTGACGAGCACGGCCTTCAGGGCGGCCGGCTCAACGGCCCCGCCGTTGCGCGCCACTTCCTGGCGGCCCCGGAACACCACGAGCGTGGACTGGGCACGCACGTTCAGGGCGCGCTTGAGCGCCTTCTCCTTGTCGTAGTCGGCCACGAGCACCGTCACGCCCTTGAGTTGGGGGTCGTCCTGCAACGACTGCAGCGCCTTCTCCTGGGTCCGGCAGGTGGGACACCAGTCGGCGTGGAAATGCACCGCGACCGGACGTCCGGCAGCCTGGGCCTGCGCCAGGACATCCTCGGAGTACGGCACGATGTCCAGCGCGCGGGCCGGGAGGGCGACCAGGCCGAGGCACAGGGCGATCAGCGCCGCGAGGGCTCGGGACTGGGACAGTGGCATCGTGGTCACGGCGGCTTGCTCCGGAAGGGCGTACGTGGAGACGAGTTGTACGGTGCGGCGGCCGGACCGGATTCATCGGTCCTGCGCGCGGCGCCGTCAGTTGAGGGTCCGCTCGCTGTCGGCCTCGGCGCTCATCAACGCCGACTTCGGCAGTTCCAGCCGCATGTCCCACTCGGCCTTGTCCACCGCCGACTGCGTCAGCCGCATCAGTCCATGCAGCAGGTTGTCGCTCAGCGTGAGATGCGCCCCCTGCCCCTGCGTGGGCAACAGCGCCAGCTGACTGCGCCCGTTCTCCAGCCGCCTTGCCTGGATCCGCGTCACCAGCAGCGGCGTCGGCCCCAGCGGCTGCTCGCGTGGCGGCAACGGGGTGGCGGTGGGGGCATCTTCCTCGGGTTTCGAGAACTTCACCTCGCGCAGCGCTTTCTCGTGCTCGAAGTGCAGGATGGCGCTGCGGGCCTCGGGGTCGGGCTGCTGCTGGATCTCTGGCTTCCACTCGGCCAGCTTGAGCATGGCCACCCAAAGGCGCTTCACGCAGCGGCGCGTGAGCCAGAGCAGCACCTCCGCCTGGCCGTCGATGAGGATGCGCATCACCAGGCGGTCCTCCTCGGGCTCGAACTCGATGCGGATCTTCTCCAGGCGCATGGCGGCGGGCCTCTGACAGGGAGCGTCGATTCTAGCGCCGGGGCCCGGGGCCCCGCGCCCCGGGCGGGCGGCGGCACAATGGCGGCCCTGAATCCCGCGGGAGCCGCCCATGACCCTTCGAACGACCCTGCTTCTGGCCGCCTGCCTGGCGGCGCTGGGCGCCTGCAAGTCCGACCGCTCGAAGGTGGACGAGTATCGCCAGGCCGGCGCCACGGCCGAGGCCGAGCGCCGCAGCGCGGAGGCCGAGGCCTACCGGCGCTCGGCGGCCGAGCGGGCCGCGGCGGAGGGGCCGGCGGAGAAGGCGGCCACCACGCTCGAACTGGGGGCCTTCCTGCAGCGGCAGCAGCGCTTCCGCGACTCGCTTGCGCCGCTGCAGGAATCCCTGGCCGCCGCACGCGAGGCCGACCTGCCGCCCGAGGCCATCGCCCTGCGCCAGGTCTGGCTGGCCCGGGCGCTGGCGCCGCTGAACCGCTGGAAGGAAGGTGCGGACCTGCTTCGGGAGGCCGTGCCCGTG
>CAZXJW010000353.1:0-3376 GCA_964641005.1 uncultured Rhodocyclaceae bacterium | reverse complement strand
CTGCTGGTCATCTCCCACGACCGCGAGTTCCTGGACAACGTGGTTCAGAGCATCTGCGCGGTCGAGAACGGCACGCTGCGGCTCTACGCCGGCGGCTACAGCACCTTCGAAAGAACCCGCGCCGAGGCGCTGGCGCACCAGCAGGCGCTGTACGAGCGGCAGCAGCGGACCATCGCGCACCTCGAATCCTTCGTCACCCGCTTCCGTGCCAAGGCCACGAAGGCCCGCCAGGCGCAGAGCCGCCTGAAGGCGCTGGAGCGCATGGACGTCATCGCCCAGGTGCAGGTGGCGTCCCCGTTCTCGTTCGAGTTTGCCGAGCCGGGCGGTTTCGCCGATCCGATCCTGGCGCTGGAGGGCATCCGCGCGGGCTACGGCGACAAGACGGTGCTGGCCAAGGTGGACATGGAAGTCCGCCCCGGAGCCCGTCTGGGCCTCCTGGGCCGCAACGGCGCCGGCAAGTCCACGCTGGTCCGGGTGCTGGCAGGCACGCTGGCGCCTCTCGCAGGCGAGCGCCGCCTGGGCAAGGACGTGCGCGTCGGCTACTTCGCGCAGCACCAGCTGGAGCAGTTGCGGCACGACGAGTCGCCGCTCGCGCACATGACGCGGCTGGACCGGCAGGCACGCGAGCAGGATCTCCGGGATTATCTCGGCGGATTCAACTTCCGCGGCGACTTCGTCACGGCCCCCGTGGGCCCCATGTCGGGCGGCGAGAAGGCCCGGCTGGCGCTGGCGCTCATCGTCTACACGAAGCCCCACCTGCTGCTGCTGGACGAACCGACCAACCACCTCGACATGGACATGCGCAACGCCCTCACGATGGCGCTGCAGTCCTTCACGGGGGCGATGATCCTGGTCTCGCATGACCGCGCACTGCTGCGCGCCACGGTCGATGAACTCTGGCTCGTGGCAGATGCCGCGGTCCGCCCCTTCGACGGCGACCTCGACGACTACCGCGCCTGGCTCGAGAAGTCCGTGGCGGCGGCGTCCGAGACCGCGGCCGGCGGCGCCGACGCGGCGACCCGCCGGGACCAGCGCCGGGCGGAAGCGCAGAATCGCCAGCGGCTGGCCGAGATTCGCAAGCCCATCGAGAAGCGTCTCAAGGCGGTGGAGGCGGTGATGCAGCAGTCGGAGGGCCGGCTGCGCGAACTTGAAACCCGCCTGGCCGCCCCCGACATCTATGATCCGGCGCAGAAGGATCAATTGAAGACGCTGCTGCGGGAACAGGCCGAATGCCGGGCCCGGCTCGAAGAGGCCGAACTCGAATGGCTCACACTGCAGGAGCAGCTGGAGGCCGCGCTGGCGGAAGCCGCTGCGGAATCTCCGGCCTGAGCGTGCGGCGCGCCCCCCCGGAACTCGCGTCTTCGGCCGTATTCCAAGCGTCACGCAGTAGGTACGTTTTTCCCTGACTCGATCACGAGGAGCAAGACGTGAAACGTGTGTTTCTCTTCCTGGCCACCAACTTCGCGGTGGTGCTGCTGCTGTCAGTCACGGCGCAGGTGCTGGGCATCAACCGCTGGCTGACCGCCAACGGACTCAACCTGGGCGGCCTGCTCGCGTTCGCAGCGCTGTTCGGTTTCGGAGGGGCATTCATTTCCCTTGCCATGTCCAAGTGGATGGCGAAGCGCTCCACCGGCGCCATGGTCATCGAGCAGCCGCGCGACGCCACGGAGCGCTGGCTCGTCGACACGGTGCGGCGCCAGGCGGAGCAGGCAGGGATCGGCATGCCGGAAGTCGCCATCTATGACGCCCCGGAGATCAACGCCTTCGCCACGGGCATGAACCGCAACGAGGCACTGGTGGCCGTGAGCACTGGCCTGCTGCGCAACATGACGCGCGACGAGGCGGAGGCCGTGCTGGGCCACGAGGTGAGCCACGTGGCCAACGGCGACATGGTGACGCTGACGCTGATCCAGGGCGTGGTGAACACCTTCGTGATCTTCCTGTCCCGGGTGGTCGGTTACGTGGTCGACCGCGTCATCCTCAAGAACGAGCGCGGGCACGGCATCGGATTCTTCGTGACCACCATGGTGGCGGAGATCGTCCTGGGGCTGCTGGCGAGCGTCATCGTGAGCTGGTTCAGCCGCCAGCGCGAGTACCGGGCGGATGCCGGCGGCGCCAGTCTCGCCGGTCGCCAGAAGATGATCGCCGCGCTCCAGCGCCTGAAACAGGCGCACGAGCCCACCTCGCTGCCGGACGGCATGCAGGCCTTCGGCATCTCCGGCGGCGTGCCGGCAGGCCTGAAGGCGCTGCTCATGTCGCACCCGCCGCTCGACCGGCGCATCGCTGCGCTCCAGGCCTCCGCCGGGCGCTGAGCGCGCCGGGTCCTGCAAGCCCGCGGGGTTCGCCCCCCGCGGGCTTTTTCGTGTCCGCCTTCGTGTCCGGTCCGATGAATCGGGGCGGTATGCTTCGCGCATTCCTGTCAGGGGCGCCGCGCGCGCCCCGGCTTCCACACTGCATCACCCCCGAGGAGACCCGTCTTGGAGCGGATCGAACGGATGGTCCTGATCGCCGCGCTGGTACTGCTCGCCATCGCCTGCATTCTCGTGGTCCGGCCGTTCCTGTCCGCGACCCTCTGGGCGATCATCCTCGCGCTCACGACCTGGCCGCTGTTCTGCCGCCTGCGCGACCTGCTGGGGGGCCGGTCGACGGTCGCCGCCACGATCATGACGACCGCAGTCATCCTGGTGCTGGTCGTCCCGCTCGCGCTCGGCGGGATCGCCATCGCCAACAGTGCGGAGGAGTGGATCGAACTCGCCAAGGATGCGCTCGACCGAGGTGTGCCGCCGCCGCCCGCCTGGGTCGCGACCGTCCCGCTGGCTGGCGAGTGGCTGCGTGATCGCTGGATGACGGCCGCGACGGACGGCGCCGCCTTCGTCCGTGACCTGAAGCCGCTCGTGGAACCGGCCAAGGCGTGGGCCATCGCCGGCGCCAAGAGTCTGGGGGAGGGCGTGGCGACCCTGTTCCTGAGCGCGCTCATCGTTTTCTTCTTCTGGCGCGATGGGGACGAACTGAGCGACCGGGCCCGCCGCATGGCGCAACGCGTCGCCGGGGAACGGGCCCTGCAACTCGCCGAAGTGGCCAAGGGCACCATCCGGGGCACCGTGTACGGCATCCTGGGCACGGCACTCGCGCAGGGCGCGCTGGCCTTCCTGGGTTTCCTCGTCGCGGGCGTGCCGGGCGCTTTCCTGCTCGGTGTCGGGACGTTCTTCCTCTCCGTGGTGCCGATGGGACCGCCGCTCATCTGGGCGCCCGCGGCCTTCTGGCTCTATGAGCAGGGCGAGACCGGCTGGGCCATCGCGCTGGTGGTGTGGGGCGTCGCCATCATCAGCAGCGTGGACAACGTCCTCAAGCCCCTGCTCATCAGCCGGGGTTCGAA
>CAZXJW010000352.1:0-3379 GCA_964641005.1 uncultured Rhodocyclaceae bacterium | reverse complement strand
GCGTACACCGCCTCGAAGCGACCGCCGCGCCCGATGCCGCCGATCTGCCGGACGGGGACGGGGAAGCGGTGCCAGACGAGGAGGTTCGCGTCGGCCGCGCGGTCCAGGAGGTCCGAGCACACCAGCTCCCAGCCCTCGCCGCGGTGGGAGGTTGAGGGGCGGGTCACGCGAGCACCTGCGCCATCGCGGCGTGCCACGCAGCCCCGGGGCACGGCACCACCCAGCAACGCCCGCTCCGGTAAAGCCCGCCGCAAACCTCGCGGATGGTCCGGCCCGGGACGCCGACCTTGCGCAGGTACGCGCGGAGGTGGCGGCGGGCTTCGCGCGCGTCGGCCTCGAGGCGGAGCAACTGCGGGTCCTTGCTGTACGCCCGATAGACCCAGGCCATGCCGCGCCGAACCTGTTCTTCGCTGACGTCCAGGCCGTCCACGGTCATCGTGACGATGGGCCGCCCGTTGCGGTCGACCTCGCGCCACTCGATGTGGACCTGCTTCTTCCAGACGAGCTGACGAAGCGACTGCTCGGCTCGCTGCCCCCAGGCCTGTCGATGTTCCGGTGCGTCGATCCTGGCCAGCCGCAGCCGCAGCGGCCGGCCTTCGATGACCGCCGTCGCCGTGTCGCCGTCCGACACCGCCGTGATCACGACGTCGGCCGCGTGGCCGAGCCGGGCGGCCCTGGCTTCTACACCGGTCAAGGTCTCGCCGGGCCCTTGCGCCTGGGCTGCCACCTGCAGCGCGGCACAGGCGAGCACCGCGGCCACCGCCCTCGTCCCCGACCCCTTTGACAACACCTTCACCGCTGCTCCCCTACTTACGCCGGCGGCCCTTGGCGCGTTCCATCCGCTGCAACTGGAGCCGCTGCCGCACTGCGGCCGTGTAGCACCATGCCACATCGAGCGTCTCGGTACTTCGCAGCCCCTTGGCCCGCAGTTCGATCACTCCGCCGACCACGGTCACGATCACCGCGCGCGGGCCCTTGTCTCGCACCACCGCGCTGGTCTCGCGCGTCACGGGCCGCAGCGACTTGGTCACCATGGTGCACCGCAGTCGTGTTGAGGATTCCGGCGTTCAACATCGTGTTCTCCTTGCCTGTGGTCAGGATCGCATCGCGTGCTGCGCCTTCAAGCCCTGCCCGCCGGACGGCATCCTTCACAGATCTGCCGCGAGGTACGCATCCGGCATGTCATCCGCATTGGCCTCCAGATGCCCGGGGCAACACCGGTCCCGGGCTGCGAGCTGCGCGAGCACGGGCAGCAGCATTCCCAGCGCGCCGGAAAGTGGCTGTGCTTCGTGCTCGGCGAGCCAGCCGCATCCTTCGACCGCCGGCAAGATGGAGCCACCTTGCCGCGACCAGCGCACGCACGTCTTGCACTGACCTTGCCGGCTCATCCCTCGACCCCCGCCCACTCGCCCTTGCCCACCGCCTCGGCCCGCTGAAGCATTGCGTGCCCCATCGCGCCGGTCGCCGCAATGAACGCTTCGCGACTGCGATGCCGAACACCGCGATCCGCGCCGCATAGCGGTCGATGCGACAGGCCGCATCCATCACCAAGACCGCACACGAGATCGAACGCCCCCGATCCGTCCAGCTCGACGATCTGCGTGTCAGCCAGCGCGATGCCGAAGCCGCCGATCAGGTAGCGATGCGCGGCCGGCGCCAGCTGGTCGACAGCGTTGGTGACGCTGGCACCCGGGTTGCGGCCCCAGCGCTCCATGTCCACCAGCAGCAGCCTCGCCAGCCCGGCCCGCTCGAGCACACCGGCCACCGCCAGCACACCGTCCTGCTGCCGAACCGGTGGCACATTGGGGCTGGCGCAGAACAGGCGCAGGTGGCGGATGAGGGCTTGCGACATCGACGGTCCTTCGGGGTCTCGAAGACCATCATCCGAGCCACGCGAGACGGTTCAAGGGATCAACGCGGGCGCAGGCGCCGATAGCTCAGCCACTCGTCGAACGACTCGCACAGCCGAACAGACGCCTTCGCGCGGGTCAGGGCGACGTACAGCAGATTCACGTCCGCCTGATCCACCTCGTCGGCCGTCAGCTCCCTGCCGTCCTCGAAGAACCGCATGAAATCGTCGGCCAGCCAGACCTGGTCGAACTCCAGGCCCTTCGCCTTGTGCGCTGTCGAGAAGAACAAGCCGTCGAAGTCGCTCCAGGCGGCCTTGTCGAGCGCCACGTGCCGGGACCTGATCTGCTCCACCAGTGCCGGCACGCGCCCGCCGTAGTCCTCGACCACGCGCACCAGGTGCCTGAGCTCAGGGTCGGCGGCATCCTCTGCGAGTTGCTGCAGGTCCTCGAAGCTGCCGAAGCTGCGCAGGTAGGGGTCGCGGACAAGCCCGCCACTGCCCGCCCACAGGTGGTAGGCGTCGAGCAGCTTCTCCATCCGGTAGCCCTCGGGCCCGCCCACGAAGTGGTAGCGCCGATTGCTCGACAGGAACGAGATGGCTTCCTCGAACACGACCGCGTTCGTCCTGGCCAGCACCGCGAAGGAGCGCTTCGTGTCCACCGACAAGCGCGTGGCCGCCCGGCCGGCCCCGACGATGCGCAGCGTGTTGTCGAGCTTGAAGTGGCCCAGCAGGGCGTTCGCCACCTGCGCGAGACCCTCCCCGAAGCGGAAGCTGCGCGTGAGCTGCAGCCGCTGATCCGCCTCGTGAACCCCCAGGGCATTGGCCGACCCGCGGAAGGCGAAGATCTGCTGCGCCGAGTCGCCCACCAGCACCAGCCCGCCGCCCTGGCGCCGCACGATGTCGTAGGTGCACAGGTTGAGGTCCTGGGCCTCGTCCACGGCCACCAGATCCTGGCCTCGCAACGTCGGCTCGTCCATCTGGAAGAGCTTGAGGTACCCGTCATGGGGCAGGCGAAGCTCGCCACCATCGGTCCGGCACATCCGTCCCCAGGTCGCCCTGGCAACCTCGACAACGTTTCCCCGATCGGCCAGGCGCTCGGCGATGTCGGCCGGCACGTGCGAGGCATCGATCTGCGCGTCCAGCGAGCCGCACCAGTTCTGGATCGCCTGCAAGGCAGCGGTGGCCACCAATGGCCCGCATCGGAACGTCCGCGCCACCGAAGACGCGTAGGTCTTGCCCACCCGCTGCGGCGCCTCGCTGCCGAAGAACTCGACCGCCTTGCGCCAAGCGATGGAGTGGGTGGTGCGGCAGGTGACGTTGGGCGGCATACGCGCCGCCGCTTCCAGTTGGATCGACTTGTTGAAGGCGAGATAGAGGATGCGGCTGCGCGGACGCGCGCCGGCGTACAGGCCGAGCGTCGTCGTCTTTGCCGCTCCCGCCCCCGCCTCCACGACCAGCGACCGCGCATCGCTGGCGACGATGCGCTGCTGTTCCTCGGTCGGCTGCATCGGCGTTTCCGCCGCTCGCTAC
>CAZXJW010000351.1:0-3382 GCA_964641005.1 uncultured Rhodocyclaceae bacterium | reverse complement strand
CCTCCGCGCTGCGCGCTGCGGGATGAGCGCTTGGGAACGGCCCGGCGCGCTCATGCGAGAAAAGCGGCGCGCGCCGCGTCGAGCCGGCCCTGGGCGGCGAGGATGCGTTCGCAGGCCTCGCGCACGGCGCCGCGGCCGCCCGGGGCGGCGGTGACCACGTGCGCGTGCCGTCGCACCAGTTCCGGTGCGCCGGGAACGCTGATGGCCAGGCCGCAGCGGCGCAGCACCGGCAGGTCGGGAAGGTCATCGCCCATGTAGCTCGCCTCGGCGGGTTCGAGCCCGAGTTCGGAAAGCAGTTCCGCGAAGGCGCCGAGCTTGTCGTCGACCCCCTGGCGCAGCAGCCGGATGCCCAGCTCGGCGGCGCGCAGCTCCACCACCTTCGAGCGACGCCCGGTGATGATGGCCACCAGCACGCCGCTGCCGGCCAGCATCTTCAGGCCCAGGCCGTCGAGGATGCTGAAGCCCTTGGTCTCCCGCCCGGCGTCGTCGATCCAGACGGTGCCGTCGGTCATCACGCCGTCCACGTCGAAGGCGGCGAGGCGGACGTGGCGGGCGCGTTCGTCGGGCGTCTGCATGGTGCGCGCCTAGATGACCCGCGCGCGGAACAGGTCGTGCATGTTGAGCGCGCCCGTCAGGCGTCCGTCGTCCACCACCAGCAGGCCGTTGATGCGGCGCCGCTCCATCTCCTCCACCGCCTCCACGGCGAGCCGGGTGGAGGAGATGGTGCGGGGACTGCGGGTCATGGCCTCGGTGACGGGCGATTGCAGCCCCCGGCCGAGCGCGAGCGCCCGGCGCAGGTCGCCGTCCGTGAACACGCCCACCACCGCCCCGCCGGCGTCGAGCACCGCGGTCATGCCCATGCCCTTGCTGGTGACCTCGAACAGCGCCTGCTCCACCGTGGCGGAGTCGGCCACCCGCGGCACCTCCTCCCCCGTGCGCATCACGTCGGAGACGTGGGTGAGCAACCGCCGGCCGAGGCTGCCGCCCGGGTGGGAGCGGGCGAAGTCGTCCGGGCCGAAGCCGCGTGCCTCGAGGGCCGCCACGGCCAGCGCGTCGCCCAGGGCGAGGGCTGCCGTGGTGCTGGCGGTGGGTGCGAGCCCCAGCGGGCAGGCCTCCTCGGCCACGGCCGCGTCCAGGTGCACGTCGGCCTCGCGGGCGAGGGTGGACCCCGGGTTGCCGGTCATGGCCACCAGGCGCGCGCCGCGGCGCTTGACCAGCGGCACGATGGCGAGCAGCTCGCTGCTCTCGCCCGAATTGGACAGCGCGATCATCACGTCGCCCGCGGTGATCATGCCGAGATCGCCATGGCTCGCCTCCGCCGGGTGCACGAAGAAGGCCGGCGTGCCGGTGCTGGCGAGCGTGGCGGCGATCTTGCGCGCCACGTGGCCCGACTTGCCCATGCCCGAGACCACCACGCGCCCGGTGCAGCCGAGCAGCAGTTCGAGTGCCTTCGCGAAGCTCGCGTCGAGGCGTGCGGACAGCGCCAGCACGGCGCGCGCCTCGATGTCGAGCACGCGCCTGCCCACCGTGACGGCGTCCTGCGGCGTGAGCTTTCCGAGCGATGCGGACATGGCCGCCGGAGTATAGCGCGCGGTCCCCCGGTTTCCCTCCGGCGGACGCGGTCGAGCGGGGGGCGTGTGCTAGATTCGAGCGGGTGCGCCGCTGCGCCCCCATGCCATGCACGACGCCCTCTCCCTCGCCCTCATCCTCCTCGCTGCCGCGGTGTTCGTGGTGGTGCTGTTCCGCCGCCTCGACCTGCCGCCGCTGCTGGGCTACCTGATCGTGGGCATCGGCATCGGGCCCCACGCGCTGGGCCTGCTCCCGGACGTGGAGCACGTGGCGCCGCTGGCCGAGTTCGGCGTGGTGTTCCTGATGTTCTCCATCGGGCTGGAGTTCAGCCTGCCCAAGCTGATGACCATGCGCCGGATCGTGTTCGGCCTTGGTTCGGCGCAGGTGGTGCTCACGCTGCTGGGCGTGGCGGGCGCCGCGAGGCTCGCTGGACTGCCGTGGGCCGCGGGCCTCGTGGTCGGCGCGGCCGCCGCCATGTCCTCCACCGCGATCCTCGGCAAGATGCTCGCCGAGAAGCTGGAGCTCAACAGCCAGCACGGGCGCCAGATCATGGGCGTGCTGCTGTTCCAGGACCTTGCGGTGGTGCCACTGCTGATCCTGCTGCCGGCCGTGTCGGCGGGCGGCAGCGAGCTCTGGGCGGGGCTGCTCGACGCCGCCTGGAAGGCCGCGGCGCTGCTCGCGCTGCTGCTGGGCGTGGGACAGCGGCTGATGCGACCGTGGTTCGCGCTGGTGGCGGCGCGGCGCTCGCCGGAGCTGTTCGCGCTCAACGTTCTGCTGATCACCCTGCTGCTCGCCTGGCTCACCGAGCAGGCCGGCCTGTCTCTCGCGCTGGGCGCCTTCGTGGCGGGCATGCTCATCTCGGAGACCGAGTACCGCTTCCAGGTGGAGGAGGACATCAAGCCCTTTCGCGACGTCCTGCTGGGGCTGTTCTTCGTGAGCGTGGGTGCCCGGCTGGACCTTGGCGTGGTGTGGGACAACGCCGCCGTGGTGGGCGCCGCCGTGGCCGGGCTGGTGGTGCTGAAGGCACTGCTGGTGGCGGGGCTCGCGCGGCTGTTCGGCGCGGACTCCGGCACGGCCATGCGGGCCGCGCTCGCGCTCGCGGGTGCCGGCGAGTTCGGCTTCGTGATGCTGGCGCGCGGCGCGGAGCTCGACATGGTCCCGGCCGGGGCGCTTCAGGTGGTGCTGGCGGCGCTGGTGCTCTCCATGCTCGCGTCGCCCTTCATCGTGCAGGAGTCCGAGCGGCTGGTGCGTCGCTGGATCGGTTCGGACTGGATGAACCGGGCGATGGCGCTGCACAACATCGCGGTCCAGTCCATGGGGGCGCAGTCGCACGTGATCATCTGCGGCTACGGCCGCAGCGGCCAGAACCTGGCCCGCATCCTGGAGCAGGAGGCGATCCCCTTCGTGGCGCTGGACCTCGATCCGCGCCGGGTCCACGAGGCCGCCATGGCCGGCGAATCGGTGGTGTTCGGCGACGCGGCCCGCCACGAAGTGCTGCTGGCCGCCGGCCTGCTGCGCGCCGCCGCGGTGGTGGTGTCCTACTCTGACACCCACTCGGCGCTGCGCATCCTGGAGGTGGTGCGAAACCAGCGCCCGGGCATGCCGGTGATCGTGCGAACCCTGGACGACTCCGACATCGACACGCTGCGCAACGCCGGCGCCGCCGAGGTGGTGGCCGAGATCATGGAGGGCAGCCTGATGCTCGCCTCCCATGCGCTGATGCTGCTGGGCGTCCCCTTCAACCGCGTGCTGCGACGCATCCGCTCCACCCGCGAGCAGCCCTACAGCCTGTTCCGCGGCTTCTATCCGGGCG
>CAZXJW010000350.1:0-3386 GCA_964641005.1 uncultured Rhodocyclaceae bacterium | reverse complement strand
CCGGGTGCTATAGTCCCGCGCTCCCCTCCCCTGCCACCCCGAACCCGAACCATGCGCGTGGAACTCAGCTTCGGCCGCGGCACCCTGGCCGTTGACCTGCCCGGCGATCTCGACGTCACGGTGATCCGCAAGCCGGCCATGCCGGTGCTGTCCGACCCGGCGGCCGCGGTGCGCGCGGCCCTCGCCGCGCCGCTCGGACTCCCTCCCCTCGAGGCCTTCGCCCGGGGCCGCGACAGCGCCTGCATCCTGATCTGCGACATCACCCGCCCGGTGCCCAACGGGTTGCTGCTGCGTCCGCTGGTGGAATCGCTTGCGGCGGCTGGAATCCCGCTCGGGCGCATCACCGTCCTGGTGGCCACCGGCCTGCACCGACCCAACCTCGGGGCCGAGCTCGAGGAACTGGTGGGCGATCCCTGGGTGATGCGTCACGTGCGCGTGGAGAACCACTACGCGCGCAACGACGATGACCACGACGACCTCGGCCTCACGCCGCACGGCACGCCCGTGAAGCTGGACCGCCGCTTCGTGCGTGCCGGCGTGAAGATCGTCACCGGCCTGGTCGAACCGCACTTCATGGCCGGCTACTCGGGCGGGCGCAAGGTGATCGCGCCGGGCATCGCCCATCGCGACACCATCACCACCTTCCACTCGCACCGCTTCATGGCCGACCCGCTCGCGGACAACTGCGTGCTGGAAGGCAACCCGCTGCACCGCGAGCAGCTCGCCATCGCGGCGATGCTGGGCCCGGTGTTCTGCGTCAACACCGTGCTCGACGAGCACCGCAACCTCTCGCACGTGAACGCGGGCGAGCTGCTGGAGAGCCACCTGGAGGCGGTCGCCTTCACCCAGCGCTACGCGCGCGTGCCGGTGCCGCGCCGCTTCGGCACCGTGGTCACCAGCGCCGCGGGCTATCCGCTGGACAAGACCTACTACCAGACCGTCAAGGGCATGGTTGCACCACTGGACATCCTCGCTCCCGGCGGCACGCTGGTGATCGCATCCGAATGCTCGGAAGGCATGGGCTCCCACGAGTACGTCGAGGCGCAGCGGCGGCTGGTGGAACTCGGGGCCGAGGGCTTCCTGCGCTCCATCGAACCCAAGCGCTTCGCCGACGTGGACGAGTGGCAGACCCAGATGCAGGTCAAGCCCATGCGCGCGGGCCGGGTGGCGCTGTACACCACCGGCCTGGACGCCGAGGCACGAACGCTCACCGGCGTGGAACTCGCCTCATCGGTGGAACAGGCCGTTGCGCGCGGCGTGGCGGAGAGCGGCGATCGCCACGTGGCCGTCATTCCCGAGGGCCCCTACGTGGTGCCGGTGCACGCACCCGGTGGAGCGGCCTGACCGGCCATCCGTCCCGCCGTCGGGTGGGCCTGCTCAGTAGTTGTACATCACTGTCAGCCACAGCCGCGTGGTGTCCGGCTTGCGCGCAGCACCGGCGAGCCGGTCGACCTCGTCGAACACCGCAGCCTCGAATTTGCCCGTGAAGCCCTTCGCGAACGGCCAGGTCACGCCCACGTCCACCTCCGAACCGTAGTGGATCCCGCCGAAGTCGGAGCGGAAGTCGTGAACCTCGGTGTAGAGCTGCAGCCCCATCACCGTGGTGCCGGCCGTGAGGTAGGTGTCGCGGATGCCCTGGGCCGGCGTGGAGAGGAACTGGTCGGCCCAGCCCTGGAACAGGTGGTTGGTGCCAAGCGGGGTCTGGAACCCGTACTTGCCCTGGTTGCTGCCGAGCCGGTCGTGGTCCACCCGCAAGTAGCCCCAGGCGCCACCCACCCCGGCGCCGAGGCGCATGTACGTGGCGTCGATGCGCGGGTCGCCGCCCGCATGGGCCTGCTGCTGCGCGAGTTCCGCGGTGTAGAGCAGCTTGAGCGCCCCGATCGGCCAGGATCCGTTGGCGCGCACGCCTGCGATCCGATTGGAGTTGTCCGCGAAGCCCGTGGCCTGACCGGTGACGGGCTGGTCCTGGAAGTAGGCGAAGCCCACCAGCACGTTCTCCGGGCGCCAGGTCCACGCGGCGCGCAGCATCGAGATGTCGGTCTGGCGCTGCTGGGCGAAGACGTTCTTGATGCGGTCGAAGTGCCCGGCGTTGAGCTCCAGTCCGTTCACGGAGCGGTTCTCGATCCACAGGCCGGTGAGCACCTGCATCACCTGGCGGAATTCCACGTTGCCCACGAAGCGCACGTTGTCCAGCTTGAGCGACTGCTTGCCCAGCCGCAGCTTCGTGCCGGGCAGGCCGGTCCAGTCGGCATACACCTGGTTCAGGTCGGTGTTGTCGGGGTCGGCCACCGTGGGATAGCGCGGCGAGGCGGCGGGCCCCTCGTTGTAGCTGTCGTTGAAGTTGGCCACGTCGATCACCTGCACGAAGCCCGCGAAGCCCTTCCAGGGCGCTGTCTGCCAACCCAGCAGCGTGCGGTTGGTGAGTGCGAGAGCGTCCTCCTGCTTGCCGTCCTGCTCCACGTACTCGGCGCGGGGCCGCAGGTTGAGCGACAGGCGGCCTCCGGTGACGGCGGCCACGGGATCGTCGGCGGGCGGCAGAGGCGCCGTGCGCGAGGCGGCAGGTGGCTGGGGCGGCTGGGCTGCCGGCCTGTCCTCGGCGGCGGCGATACCTGCCAGGGCGAAGACGAGTGCTGGCGCCGCGAGGGCAGTGGTGATGCGGCTGTCCATCTGGATTGTCTCCCGTTTCGAGTGCGGGCGTGCTGGCGCGTTCATCCCGGCGCCGGCAGCAGCGTCGGGCTCTTCGTGATCGCCACGCCCACGATGTAGAGGAACACGACCTGCGCGGCGAACCACGCGGCCATTCGCTGCCCCTGCGTCCGACCCCAGCGGAACGCAGTCATGCCGAGCAGGATGTAGACGACCAGCCCCGCGAGCTTGGCGGAGAGGAAGCCGTGGAAGGCGGGAAAGGCCGCGAGCCGCCAGGCGAGCACCAGGGCGCAGGCCAGCAGCACGGTGTCGTTGGCGTGGGGCACCCAGCGCGTCCAGCGCGCGCCGGCGCGCGGCGAGCCGGTGAATCGCCACACGCCGCGCAGCACGAACAGCGTGATGCTCAGGGCGGCGCAGCTGGCGTGCACGGCCTTGATGAGCGCGACGCTCACGGCAGCCACCACCCGCCGTGGGCGCCGGCCACGGCGCCGAGGATCGTGGCGTCACTCGCCGCGAGCAGCACCGTGGTCTCCATGGCCACGCCGCCGAGCCACGCGACCACCGCGACGACGGGCAGGGCTCGGGCAATGGCGAAGTCGTTCATGGCCTCACTGCAGCAGGTCGACGCCCGCGTCGGCGCCCGGTGGTGCGGCATCGGGCGGCAGGTCCGCGTCGCGGAAGCGGCCCGTGGCCACGTCCAGCAGCGACACCCTGCCCTCCTCGATCACGTAGTGCCAGCC
>CAZXJW010000349.1:0-3398 GCA_964641005.1 uncultured Rhodocyclaceae bacterium | reverse complement strand
GCTCCAGGGCGAGGCGGCGGAAGCCGAACAGCAGTGGCTCAACCACGGGCACCGGGGCGGGCAGGACGAGCCGGTTCTCGAAGCGCGCCGGCGGGACGAAGGGCGCGCGCGGGTCGGGACGGTGGCCGAAGGCGCGGTCGAGGTGGTCCACCAGGGCAGTGCCGAAGCGCCGCGCCAGGCCCTCGCGCGGCAGGCGCAGCACGTCGTCCACGGTGCGCAGGCCCAGGCGGGCGAGGCCTTCGAGGGAGGCGGGTTCGGCGTCGAGCCCGTCCACGGGCAGCGCGCGCAGGCGCGTGTGCAGGGCCGGCAGGGTGGTCACCAGGCTGTCGAGGCCGTTGCGGGCCAGCAGGAAGGCGCCGGCGGGCGTGGGCGCGCTGGCGAGGATGGCATCGAAGCCCAGCTCGGCGAGTCCGTCACGGGTGCGCGCCACGAGCGCGTCCAGGCCGCCGAACAAGCGCAGGCAGCCGCCGATCTCCAGCAGCAGCGTGTCCGGCGCCTGCAGGTGCAGGACGGGCGTGAACTGCTCGGCCCACAGGGCGAGCGATTCCAGGGCCTGCTGCTCGCGCAGCGGCTCGCGGGTGCGCACCTCCAGGTCGGGGGCCAGCGCCAGTGCCGCCGCGAGCTTCTGTCCGGCCGCCACGCCGCGGCGCACGGCGGCGGCGTTGGGCAGCACCACCGTGCGTCCGTCGCCGGTGGCCACCGCAGCCGGTCCGGGAAGCGGTGCGGCGCGCTCGAACACCTCGAGCGGCAGGCGGGGAAGATGCAGTGCCAGCCAGAGCACGGCGGAAAACTCCTTGCGACCCTGATTTCGGGGAAACCCCTTGCGACCCTGTTTTCAGAGCTGTTTTCAGAGGCTGTTTTCAGGCGGCCAGGCAGAGGGTGGTGCCGATGCCGCCGCCGCGCACCTTGAGCAGGCGAAGGGACAGGCCGGCGGGGGTGGGGTCGAGCTGCAGGCGCAGGGCGGCGAGCGAGCTGGAGGTGGCGGGGCCGGTGGCGTAGTGGAAGCCGGGGGCGCGGCCGGTCTCGGCGGCGAGTTGCAGGCGGCGCAGGGCGCGTTCGCTCACGCGGCTGGGCCAGCCCACCACGGCGCTGCAGGCACCCGAGCCCAGCGCCTGTTCCATGGCCCAGAGGGTGTCGTCGCCCTGGGTGGTGTTCACCACCACCAGGCGCGCGAGATCGACACCGGCCTGGGCGAAGGCGGGGGCATAGGGCAGGTGGGGCGGGGCCACGAGGACGATCCAGCGGTTCTCCTCGCGGGCGAGGCGGGCCAGGGCGGGCATGAGCAGCGACAGCTCGCCGATGCCCGGACGGGTGCAGAGCAGTTCGGTGAGCGCGGCACGCGGCCAGCCGCCACCGGGCAGCAGTGCATCGAGGGCGGCATGGCCGCTGGGCACGCTCGGCACTGCCACGGCGGCGCGATCGTCGCCGCGCCAGAGGTGCGGGCCCTGCAGCAGGGCCTGGAGTGGAGCCCGGGATGCAGCGTCCTTGCCCGCAGCCGCCGGCCGGGTTGCCGGCAGGCCCACGGCAGGCTCAGGAGGGCCGGCGGCCCAGGGCGGCGCGGATGGCCGAGAGCACGGCGCGGGTCTCGATGAGCACGTCGCGGTCGCCGAAGCGCAGCACGCGGTAGCCGCGCGACTCGAGGAAGGCGCGCCGCTGGGCGGCGTGGCTCATGAGCGCCGGGGTGAGCTCGCCATCGAGTTCCACCACCAGCTTCGCCTCGGGGCAGAAGAAGTCGGCCAGGTAGCGGTCTTCCACCAGGTGCTGGTGCCGGAAGCGCATCTCGCCCAGGCGGCCGTCGCGCAGGTGGGTCCACAGCAGGCGCTCGGCCGCCTGGCGCAACTGGCGGCTGGAACGGGTGCGGGCCACGGGCGGATGCAGGAAGACTTCGCTGATGGTGCTCATGGTGATTGCCTCGTGCGACAGGTGGCCTGGATGGGGCGGGCTAGGACAGCCGGCCGGCGCGGATCAACCCCACGGCCAGGCCTTCGATGGCGAACCCTTCCTCGCGGGTATCCACGACGATGGGCTCGAAGTCGGGATTCTCGGGCAGCAGCTCCACGCGGCCGCCCTGGCGGCGCAGGCGCTTGACCGTGACCTCGTCGTGCACGCGCGCCACCACGATCTGGCCGCTGCGCGCCTCGGCGGTGCGATGCACGGCGAGCAGGTCGCCGTCGAGGATGCCGGCATCGCGCATGCTCTGGCCGCGCACCTTGAGCAGGTAGTCGGCGCGCGGCGCGAACAGCGACGGGTCGACCTGGTAGCGGCCCTGCACGTGCTGTTCGGCGAGGATGGGGTGGCCGGCGGCCACCTTGCCGATGACTGCCAGCCCGGGCGGCTCGGCCAGGCGGATGCCGCGGGCGATGCCGCTGGTGAGTTCGATGACACCCTTGCGCTCGAGGGCGCGCAGGTGGTCTTCGGCGGCGTTGGCGGAGGCGAAACCCAGCGCACCGGAGATCTCGGCGCGGGTGGGCGGCAGGCCGGTGGCCTCCACCGTGTCGCGGATGAACTGGAGGATCTCGGCCTGGCGTTCGGTGAGCGGGCGCATGGGCAAGGACCTTTGCGGGAGCCGCGCGGCCGGGGGCCGGCGATCCGTGGAACACTGCGTCGGGCACGTGGCGGGGCTGCCCCCGCCGCCTGCACCACGACCGCCCCGCGAGGGGCTGATCGGATGCACAGTTGTATTCTTATACAGTACTGGTTCCGGGCGCAACCCCCGGCGTGCCGTCAGGTCAGTGCAGGTCCTCGGCCATGGCCGCGGGCAGGCTGAGCACCTCGATGCCCTCTTCGCGCAGCGCCTCGGCCTCCTCGCGGGAGGCCTGGCCGCGGATCGAGCGCTTCGCCGACTCGCCGTAGTGGATGCGCCGGGCTTCCTCGGGGAAGCGCGCGCCGACGTTCTCGGCCTTCTCCAGGATCTTGCGGAAGGCCTGCAGCAGGCCCGGCCCGGCGGGGGAGAAGGCCGCCACGTGCTCCGGGCCCTCCAGGCCGTCCTCGGACACCTCCTGGGGTGGGGACACCCGTTCGCCGCGCCCGTGGCGCGCCACGTGCAGGCCGGCGGGCGCCTTGCGCAGCTCGCCGCTGCCGCACACCGGGCACACCAGCATGGGGGTGCCCGCCTGGCGCTCGAAATCCTCGGTGGAACCGAACCAGGCCTCGAAGCGGTGTTCCTGGTCGCAGATCAGGTCGAAAACGATCATGGTCTTGTTCTTCCAGCGTATTTTGGCGTTGCAGGTCTCTACTGCGGGGCCGAGAGACACATCTCCAGGCCCTGTTCCAGGGTCTCGCGCGGCAGCCGGACTCCAATGAAGACCAGAACGCTACCCCGGGGTTCACCGTTTACCCACGGCCCGCCGGGGGTCATGGTGCGCTCGCGGTGCACGGCCTGCAGGACGGTCCGGCCC